>JBLHZH010000007.1:0-17685 GCA_047629695.1 Rhodoferax sp. | reverse complement strand
ACCAAGCAATTTTTTTGATGGCTTGAGGCGTGCCCGGAACCAGCACAACCGGGCGCTGCAGCTTCAGCTCCAAATGTTGCGCCAGTGCCTTGGAAGTCACAAAACCATCACCTTGGGTACAGCGACCCAGAAAACCCAGGTCTTGCTCGCCAAAGCGTGCGTTTGCGGTAAGGCCCAACAGCCTGCCCAGTTGTGCGTTATTACCCAGTTCAGCGTGGGCGTCAAGCGGCAGGTGGTAAGCAAACAGATTTATATCATGCGCCAACAGCAGCTTCAGACGCTGCTTCATCCAGCCCGTAACACGGCCGTCCTGGCCACGCCAAAATAAACCATGATGCACAAAAATAGTGTCAGCCCCGACCTCAATAGCCGCCTCAATCAGCGCCCGGTTGGCGGTCACGCCAGAGACGATCTTATGCACCTGATCTGTGCCCTCCACCTGCAGGCCGTTGGGCCCATAGTCACGAAAAAGAGCGGGCTGCAGCAAGGCGTCAAAGGCTTGGTGTAGCTGGGAACGATCGATCATGTCAGTTGACACTGGTGATGGGAGCAGGGCAAAGTCACCCGGAATTAATACGTATTTTATTGTCAACTAAATCGCGGACGCAACTAGGGAATAAGGTCGGCCCTACAATTTACTCTTCTGCTTTTGGCATGTCCATTTACTCGGAGGGCGTCGCGCCCGTAACTCCTCATGAAACGTCTCTGGTTGTTGTTTTCCCAAGCGGTCGCTGTACTGTTAGCGGCCTACTTTGTCATTGCCACTCTCAAGCCAGAATGGCTCAACCAGCAGGCCCTGCGCAGCAGTGCGGTCTCCTTGCTGGAAGCGCCTGCGGCCATTCCAGGCGTCGCGCCGCCGGGTAGTTTCAGGTTGGCAGCACAAAAATCATCGGCAGCAGTGGTCAGCATCAACACCAGCCAAGCGGCCAAAGCCAATCCGCATGGTAACGACCCCTGGTTTAAGTTCTTTTTTGGGGAACAGGGCAATGAACCCCAAGTAGGTCTCGGCAGCGGCGTGATTGTGAGCGCCAGCGGCTACATCTTGACTAACAACCATGTGATAGAAGGGGCAGATGAAATTGAAGTCGTTCTGAACGATAGTCGCCGGGCCCAGGCCAAGGTCATTGGCACCGATCCAGACTCCGACTTAGCGGTTCTCAAAATCAATCTGGATCGGCTGCCCGTCATTGTGATGGGCAACTCCGAGACCATGCAAGTAGGCGACCAGGTGCTGGCCATCGGCAACCCCTTTGGGGTCGGCCAAACCGTGACCGGTGGCATTGTCAGCGCCCTGGGGCGCAACCAGTTGGGCATCAACACCTTTGAGAATTTTATTCAAACCGATGCAGCCATCAACCCAGGCAACTCAGGCGGCGCCCTAGTCGACACCAACGGTAACCTGCAGGGCATCAACACCGCTATTTACTCGCGTTCGGGCGGCAGTATGGGCATTGGCTTTGCCATACCGGTATCCACCGTCAAGTTTGTACTGGAAAGTATTGTGAAAGACGGCCAGGTCACACGCGGCTGGATTGGTGTCGAGCCCAATGACTTATCCCCTGAACTGGCAAAAACCTTCGGCGTCAAGGCCAAAGCGGGCGTGATCATCACCGGCGTTCTACAAAATGGACCTGGGGCGCTATCAGGCATCCGACCTGGCGATGTCATCACCAGCGTGGCGGGTCAGCCCGTCAACAGTGTCTCGGAGTTATTGACGCAAGTGGCGGCATTAAAGCCGGGTACCGCCTCAAAGTTCCGCCTGCTACGCCAAGAAAAACAGGTCGAACTTGATGTAACACCGGGCCTACGCCCTAAGCCACGCCAACCGGAGGCACGTTAAAGAGACGGTGCTCCCAAAAGCACTTCTTTGACTTCTCGTCTGCGCAAGTTTTCAAAATTCGGCCCGATACAGCACACGGACCTTAAACATCGCTTTTTGTCTTGTGTTTAGCTCAGGAGAGATCGTTTGCATCCGTTCGAAGAAACAAAGAGCGGCGATGGGCTGCCGCGCTGCACTTAAAGAGACGACGATACGAGAGCTACTACCTGCAAACCCAAGCGTTTCACTACGATATTTGTACACCGATAGGCTCGTAGAAAATGGTAAAGCGATTAGAGAGCGGCCCCCAAGTCATAAAGTCAAATCCCCATAAATCGTTGCAAATGCACAACTTTCCATGCCTACCTTGGCTCGCAGATCACAACCACCATGTACAGCGACCTCGCAGAGATGCTGGTACTTTTAGAATTTTCCCTCCCTTAAAAAGGCTTCCTGGATCAGGACTTTGGGGTGCCTGACACAGCCTCAGAGTCCGGCGCCTGCGTGTGTTTGAGGAACACTTGGGCTGCCAGAATACCGATTTCATAAAGCAAGTACATAGGCACCAGCAAGGCAATCATGGAGACAGGATCAGGCGGCGTGACCAGTCCAGCCACCGCGGCGGCACCGACTACAAAGTAAGTCCGGAATGACTTGAGCTGTGCCACTGTGACGATGCCCATACGCGCCAGAATCACGACCACGATCGGAACCTCAAAGGCGACGCCAAAGGCGATGAACATGGTAATGACAAAATCAAGATAAGCCTCGATGTCAGGACTGACGGCAACCGATATGGGTGCCATTCTCTGAATTGCCGGGAAGGCCTGGCCAAAGACGAAAAAGTAGCAGAAAGCAGCACCTGTGTAGAACAGCAGCGTGCTAGCGGCGACGAGAGGCAACACCAGCTTTTTCTCATGCTTGTAAAGACCGGGAGCTACAAAAGCCCACATCTGGTAGAGGATCCAGGGCAAGGACAAACCAATAGCTGTCAGTACCGACACCTTGATGGGCACCAGAAACGGTGACACTACGCCCACAGCAATCATCTTGGAGCCGGCGGGCAACGACTTGACAAGCGGCATGGCCAGCAAATCATAGAGTTGCGACGGGCCAGGGTAAAACAGCAACACAGCCAACACGGCAGCCACACCGTACAGGGCATGCAGCAGCCGATCACGCAACTCGAACAGATGCTGGACGAAGGGCTGCTCGGAACCAGCCAGTTCATCCTCTTTCTTGACAGGATCAGACATCAGTTAATTTTGGCGGGTCGGTAGCGGGCAACACGGGCAGCGCCGGACATGGCCCGGGTACGGGTGCCGGTGCGGGCCTTGTACCAGTTGGGTGTGGCACCCTGCTTGACACGCCATTTCTTTCTTGGGTGTTTGTATTCGGGGAAACCAGTGTAGCTGTCTGATGATGCATTCGTCGTGCCTTCACCGATGGATTCAGCCCAGCTTTTCTCGAAATCATTGGCACTGGTTTGCATGGACTTTTCAACGTCGCGGGCCGCGCCTTCGACCGTGTCTTTCATTTTTCGGAATTCATCGAGCTCCATAGACCGATTGACTTCTTCCTTAACATCGGCCACGTAGCGGCGAGCACGCCCGAGCAACGTACCAATGGTTTTAGCCAACGCCGGCAGCTTATCGGGTCCGATCACCACCAGCGCAATGGCACCGATGATGACCAGCTTGCTGATCCCAATATCAATCACTTACAAGCGTCCTGTCAGACCTTAGTCTTAGCTTCAACATCAATCGTTTCTTTGGTGGCGGTTGTCGCAGTACCGACTTGCTGCGTTGGTGCGGCAGCAGCTGCGGCCGCGGCTTCTTCCGCTGTCTTTTCAGTATTTTCCTTCATGCCATCCTTAAAGCCTTTGACGGCACCGCCCAAGTCCGAGCCGATGCTGCGAAGCTTTTTGGTGCCGAAAATGACAATAACAATGACCAGAAAAATGATCAGGTGTGTGGTCGAAAATCCCATGAGTTACTCCTTACTAATTTGAACAATTTTAATCGGCGAAGTGATTTTCGCGCGGATCCCTTACAAATTAGCCTTCTATTATCCCTTGAGCCAGGGGCGGGGGCCGCCCATCACATGAATATGTAAATGGTGCACTTCCTGCCCCCCCTCGGCGCCAGTATTGCTGATAATCCGGAAGCCACCCTCGGGATAAGGGCGGCAGCCCTGTTCCAGCGCCAATTGGGGTGCCCGCGCCATCATGCTGCCTAGCAAAGGGGCATGCTCGGGCCCAATATGCGCCATGGACGGAATATGAATTTTGGGAATCATCAGGAAGTGCACCGGCGCCCAAGGGTGAATGTCATGAAATACAAACATCTCGTCGTCCTGATAAACCACTTTCGACGGTATTTTGCCCGCTACTATTTTGCAAAATAGGCAATCAGGGTTGTGCTCAACAATAGATTCAATCATGCGGAAAACTCCACAGCCAGTCCTTTGTTCATGCGGAGCATGCCGGTGACGATGCGGTACAAAAACCACAGGGAAATAAGACACCAGGCGATCCAGCCCGGCAGAATGAAAAGAAACCACAATGGAAAAGTCACCAGATACAGCAGGGCCGCAATCACCACCGTGCGAATGCGCCAAGTAAAGTGCGAGGCATGCCAAGTGCCATCAGCATCCGAACGCTTCACCATGTCGATAATCAACGCGGCAATCAACAGCACCGGACCGAACTGCACGCCTGGAATCAACGCTCCCACAGCCACGATCAGGTGTAGAACATAGCTGATGGTGCCCACCGTGTTGAGCGACTGAAGCTTTTGCAGGGTCGCCTGGTCAGCACCAACCTCCGAAGTCGGTCTAGAAAAGTCCTGCGTCATGTCTCCCCACCTTCACGGGCGAGCACTTTGCGTAATGCTTTTTCTTCAATCCCACTGGTGCCTGCCCGGCGCTCTAACTCGACCACCACATCGGCCGGCTTCAGGCCGTAATGGGCCAGTGCCACCATGCAGTGAAACCACAAATCGGCTACTTCCATGACAACTTTGTTTTTGTCTCCGCCATAGTCCGCATCCTTGGCGGCCATCACGACCTCGGTCGCTTCTTCGCCAATTTTTTTCAGGAACGCATCTGGCCCTTTATGCAGTAGACGCGCTACATAACTGGCAGTCGGGTCGCCACCATTTTGTGGCAAGCGACTTTCAATCACCTGGGCTAGGTGCGCGAGGGAATCAGCAGAACTTGGAGTAGAAGACATGAGCTGTTATTTATAGATCGTTTGGGGGTCTTTCAAGACCGGCTCGGTGATTCTCCATTCGCCGTTCTCGTAAACGCTGAAAAAACAGCTGTGACGACCGGTGTGGCAGGCAATACCCGGTTCATGTCCGAGTTGCGTGACTTTTAGAAGAATCACGTCGTTGTCGCAATCCATACGGATTTCATGCACTTTCTGGATGTGACCCGACTCTTCGCCCTTAAACCAAAGTTTATTTCGCGAGCGGCTGAAATACACTGCCTGCCCCAGTTCAGCGGTTTTTTGCAGTGCTTCGCGGTTCATCCACGCAAACATCAGCACATCATTGCTGCCCTGCTCCTGCGCGATCACCGGCACCAAGCCTTTGGCATCCCAGCGAATATGTTTTAACCAACTTATTGAAACAGTATCTGTCATTTAAAAATCTCAGAGTCTGACCGGAATACCGCGTTCGGCCATGCGAACCTTGGCCTGCGCCACGGTGTACTCGCCATAATGAAAAATGCTGGCGGCCAGCACTGCGTCAGCGCCGCCCAGCTGAATGCCATCGGCCAGATGGTCCAGGTTACCGACGCCACCCGAGGCGATCACAGGTACATTAACCGCATCACTTACGGCGCGGGTCAGCGCCAGATCGAAGCCGGCCTTGGTGCCGTCACGGTCCATGCTGGTGAGCAAAATCTCACCGGCACCTAACTCAGCTATCTGGCGTGCCCAAGACACCACATCGAGCCCTGTATTCTTGCGCCCGCCGTGGCTGTAGACGTCCCAACCTTCGCCGCGCGCCAGCAAGTCGTCGCCTAAGCGACGTTTGGCATCCATCGCCACCACAATGCACTGAGCGCCGTATTTGGCTGAGGCCTCGCGGATCACCTGCGGGTTAGCCAGCGCTGCCGAGTTAAAACTTGTCTTGTCGGCCCCGGCATTGAGCAGGCGGCGTACATCGTCCACGGTACGCACTCCACCGCCAACCGTCAGGGGAATGAACACCTTGGAGGCAACCGCCTCAATGATGTGCAGAATCATGTCGCGCTCATCGCTGGTGGCGGTGATATCGAGAAAAGTCAACTCATCGGCACCCTGCTCGTTGTAGCGGGCGGCAATTTCGACCGGGTCGCCGGCGTCGCGCAGTTCAACAAAGTTGACGCCCTTGACGACACGCCCACCAGTGACGTCAAGGCAAGGAATGATGCGTTTGGCTAGCACGGCAAATCAGCCATTCAATTCGTCAGCCCGCTCTTGCGCCAAGGCAAAATCGAGATCGCCGCTGTAAATGGCACGGCCGCAGATGACGCCTTCAACGCCCTTCTCTTCGACGGCGCACAAAGCCTCGATATCGGCCATATTGCTCAACCCGCCAGAGGCAATCACGGGAATCGTCAGAGCCTCGGCCAGCTTGACGGTGGCCTCCACGTTGATACCGGAGAGCATGCCGTCACGGCCGATATCGGTATAAATAATGGACTCTACCCCATAGTCCTGAAAGCGCTTGCCCAAGTCCACCACGTCATGGCGGGTCAACTTGCTCCAGCCGTCAGTGGCGACCTTGCCGTCACGGGCGTCCAGGCCAACGATAATATGACCGCCAAACGCGTTACAGGCATCCAGCAGAAAACCAGGATTTTTAACCGCTGCGGTGCCGATGATCACATAACGCAGTCCCGCGTCCAGGTAACGCTCGATGGTGTCGAGGTCACGGATACCGCCGCCAAGCTGCACATCAACCACACCGCCGACTTCTTTGAGAATTTTACGAATCGCCATCTCGTTTTTTGGCTGTCCCGCAAAGGCCCCGTTCAGGTCCACCAGATGCAGCCGCCGGGCGCCCTTGGCCACCCAGCTGCGCGCCATGTCCACGGGATCTTCGCCAAAAGTGGTGGATTGGTCCATGTCGCCTTGTTTGAGGCGAACGCAGTGGCCGTCTTTGAGATCAATTGCAGGAATTAAAAGCATTTTGCTTCAGAGTTGAGGAGAAAAGTGGACCGGGAGTGGTTCACGCCGGACGAAAAATTCAGGGCTTCCACTGAAGAAAGTTGCGGTACAGGGCCAAGCCGTGATCTGCACTTTTTTCAGGATGGAACTGAGTTGCAAAAATATTATCGCGTGCAATCGCCGAGCTGAAGCGGCTGCCATAGCCAGTCTCACCCACGCTGTGGCGTGCATCCGACGGTTTGGCATAAAAACTGTGGACAAAATAAAAGTAACTGCCATCCGGCACCTCACCCCAGACCGGATGCGGCGCACCACCATGATTATTGCGGTGGACCTGATTCCAGCCCATTTGCGGCACCTTGTAGCGGCTGCCATCGGGTTGCAATTGACCAATCAAATCAAACTTGAGTACGTCGCCATGGATCAGGCCCAGACCCGGCGTGTCACCCTCGGCGCTGTGGTCGAGCAACATTTGCATACCGACACAGATACCAAAAAGGGGTTTATTGACCGCCGCTTCGAGCACAGAGGCCAGTAAACCGGATTCGCGCAGTTCGCGCATGCAATCCGGCATAGCACCCTGACCCGGCAACACCACACGCGCGCAGGACCGCACTTCGTCTGGGTTAGCCGTAATCACCACTTGGTAACCGGTGCCGGCGGCGGCGGCCTGCACGGCCTGGGACACCGAGCGAAGATTACCCATGCCGTAATCGACGACAGCAACGGTTTTCGTGTGCGCAACACTGACGATTGAATTCATAGCGACTTACAGACTACAAAAATAAATAAAACTATAGCGAACCCTTGGTCGAGGGAATAGTGCCCATCGCGCGCGGATCAAACTCGAGCGCAGCCCGCAATGCACGGGCAAAAGCCTTGAACACGGTCTCGGCTTGGTGGTGAGCGTTTTCTCCACGCAGATTGTCAATGTGCAGCGTGACAAAGGCGTGGTTGACAAAGCCCTGAAAAAACTCGTGGGCCAGTTGAGTGTCAAAGGCACCGATCATGCCGCTCTTAAAAGGCACGTTCATGATCAGGCCAGGACGCCCCGACAGGTCAATGACAACCCGGGACAGCGCCTCGTCCAGCGGCACGTAGGCGTGGCCGTAACGGCGAATACCTTTCTTGTCTCCCACCGCCAGGTGAACCGCCTGGCCAAGGGCAATGCCAACGTCTTCGACCGTGTGGTGGCCGTCAATATGCAGGTCGCCATCGGCGTGAATATCAAGATCAATCAGGCCGTGACGGGCAATCTGGTCCAGCATGTGGTCAAAAAAACCAATGCCGGTGTTCAGTTTGGACTGGCCAGTGCCATCCAGATTGAGTTTGACGGTAATTTTGGTTTCTGCCGTGTTGCGCGAAACTTCGGCAGTCCGGGGGGGCAAGATGGAGGTAATCATAGTGAGGCCTGAAGTGCGACCAGCATACGCTGGTTCTCGTCAAAGGTGCCTACGGTGAGGCGCAGGCAGTCGATCAGCAAAGGGTGCATTTTGGAAACGTTCTTGATCAGCACCTGATGCGTTTTCATGGCAGCAAAGGTTTTCTGGGCATTTGGCACGCGCACCAGAATCATATTAGCTTCGCTGGGGTAGGCATGCACACCAGGCAAGCGGGCCAGTTCATCAAAAAGAAACGTACGCTGCGTCCGCAGGGTCTCGGCCTGCACTGCAAACACCGCCTGGTGTTCGAGTGCAAACAGCGCGCATTCACAGTTCAGCGTGCTGATGTTGTAGGGCGGACGTACCTTGTCGAGCTCCGCCATCAGCGCCTGTGGACCCATCAGGTAACCCAGGCGAACACCGGCCAGACCGAATTTGCTAAGCGTGCGCATCAACAAGACATGGCTGTGCCGTGACAAGCGGTCCATATAACTGCGACTGGCAAAGGGCTGGTAGGCCTCGTCCATAACCACCAATCCGCCCTGCGCCCCCACCGCCAGGATGATTTTTTCAATCACCACGTCGTTCCACAAATTGGCGGTCGGGTTATTCGGGTAAGCCAAGTAGGTAATAGCTGGCCGGTGGGTAGCAATAGCGGCCAGCATGGCGGCTTCATCAAGCTCAAAATCTTCGGTCAGCGGTACGCCGTGAAAGGCAAGACCCTGCAACTGCGCACTCACGGCGTACATCACAAAGCCCGGCACCGGCGCCAGCACGCTGGCAGGTTGATCGCCATTGGCAGATATTGGCGGTACGGCACAGGCCAGCGCCAACAGACTAATCAGCTCGTCCGAGCCATTGCCCAGCATGATCTCAAAGCCGGGTGGCAGGCCGGCGTAATCGGCCAGTGCCTGGCGCAAGTCGTTGACGCGGGTGCCCGGATAGCGGTTCAGAGCCAGCGTGCCCAGCCTTAGCCCCAATTGCACCTGCAAATCGAGTGACAGGGTATGCGGATTTTCCATCGCATCCAGCTTGACCATGCCGGTTGAGTCCTGCACCGCGTAAGCCTGCATAGCCCGCACATCAGCACGGATGCGTGACAGCGGCGAGACGCTGATGTCACTCATGACGCCGTCCGCATCGGCGGCACCTGAGTCAGACGCATTTCTGCGGCCCGGGCGTGCGCCTGCAAACCTTCACCATAAGCCAGTTCAGCGGCCACCAGGCCCAGGCTCTGGGCCCCGGCTTCACTGACCTCAATCAAGCTACTGCGTTTTTGAAAATCATAGACCCCGAGTGGGCTGGAAAAACGCGCTGTACCACTGGTCGGCAAAACATGGTTCGGGCCGGCACAGTAGTCGCCCAGCGACTCGCTGGTGTAAGCGCCCAGAAAAATGGCGCCAGCGTGTTTCAGCAGCGGCTCCCAGCGATGCGGCTCACGGCTACTGACCTCTAAGTGCTCAGGTGCAATCCGGTTGCTGATGGCACAGGCTTCTTCCATATTGCGCGTATGGACTAAAGCACCCCGGCCATTGAGCGATCGGGCAATGATCTCGGCCCGTGGCATCTGGGACAAAAGGCGATTGATACTTTCCTGCACCCGGTCGATGTAGGCCAGATCCGGGCACAGCAAAATACTTTGCGCCAGTTCGTCGTGCTCGGCCTGACTGAACAGGTCCATGGCGACCCAGTCGGGTGGCGTGCTGCCATCGGCTAGCACTAAAATCTCACTTGGACCAGCAATCATGTCGATCCCGACGGTGCCAAAAACACGGCGCTTGGCGGCCGCCACATAAGCGTTGCCAGGACCAGTGATTTTATCAACACCCGGCACGGTTTGCGTGCCATAAGCCAGCGCGGCGACGGCCTGCGCGCCACCCACCGTGAAGACACGACTGACACCGGCCACGTGGGCGGCGGCCAACACCAGCGCGTTTTTTTCGCCCCGAGGGGTGGGCACGACCATGATGATTTCAGCGACACCAGCAACATGGGCCGGAATCGCATTCATCAAGACCGATGAGGGATAAGCCGCCTTGCCACCCGGCACATAGATACCGACACGATCCAGTGGCGTGACCTTCTGACCCAGCAAGGTGCCGACGGCATCCCGGTAGCTCCAGCTCTCACCACTGGCCATTTTCTGCGCCTCGTGGTAGGTCCGCACACGCTCGGCGGCGACTTGCAGGGCGCTACGCTGCGCGGGCGAAATAGCCTTGAAGGCAGCTTTTAATTCTTCCTGAGTGAGCTCCAGCTCGGACATGCTGCTCGCAGTCAGACCGTCAAAACGCTGGGTGTACTCAAGTACCGCTACATCGCCGCGTTGCTGGACGTCAACCAGAATATCGGCGACCCGCTGCTCAATCGCTGCATCGGCCTCGGCCGACCAATGTAGGCGTACCTTGAGATCAGCCTCGAAGGTGCTGCTGCTGGTTGAAAGACGAACCGGGTTAGCTTTAAAAGTCATGTTGATTCAGGGCCGACGGCCAAAGCAAAAGCATCGATAATTTTACGGATGGGCGCCTGCTTGAGCTTGAGCGCGGCCTGGTTCACCACCAGGCGTGAACTGATGTCCATGATGTGCTCGACCTCAACCAGGTGATTGGCCTTGAGCGTGTTGCCGGTCGACACCAGGTCCACGATCGCATCCGCCAGACCGACCAGCGGTGCCAGCTCCATGCTGCCATAGAGTTTGATCAAATCCACGTGCACGCCTTTAGCGGCAAAAAATTCGCGGGCAATCGCCACGTACTTGGTTGCCACCTTCAGGCGCGATCCCTGACGCACAGCGTAGGCGTAATCAAAATCAGCCTTTACCGCCACACTGATGCGGCACTTGGCAATTTGTAAATCAAGTGGTTGGTACAGGCCCTCGCTGCCATGCTCCAGCAAGGTGTCCTTGCCGGTGATGCCTAAATCGGCGCCGCCGTATTGCACGTAAGTCGGCACATCGGTGGCGCGTACCACCAATACCCGCACATCTGGCTGGTTGGTGGCGAGAATCAGTTTACGTGATTTTTCAGGATCTTCCAGCACCTCGATCCCAGCGGCGCGCAGTAGCGGTAAGGTTTCCTCGAAAATTCTGCCCTTGGATAAAGCCAATGTAATCATGCGGTCTCCCCAGGCGACAGTGAAAAAATGGGAATGTCAGCGTACATCATTTAACTCTTTCAATATCAGCACCCAGACCACGCAGCTTGGTTTCCATCTGGTCGTAACCCCGGTCAAGATGATAAATACGGTCGACCAAGGTATCGCCCTCAGCCACCAGACCGGCAATCACCAAGCTAGCGGAGGCGCGCAGATCGGTCGCCATGACAGTCGCACCGGAGAGTTTTTCAACTCCTTCGACAAGCGACACCTTGCCGTCAATCTGAATATTGGCACCGAGGCGAATCATCTCGTTAACGTGCATGAAGCGGTTTTCAAAAATGGTCTCGGTCACCAGCGCCGTACCATGCGAGATGCAATTGAGCGCCATGAACTGCGCCTGCATATCGGTCGGGAAACCGGGGTACTCGGTGGTGCGAAAACTCTGGGCCTTGAGACGCCCCTGGGACCGAATCCGCAGCCCCTCAGCCTCAATGGTAATAATCGCTCCAGCATCGCGCAGCTTGTCCACCACAGCCTCCAGATGCTCGGCCCGACCGTGGCGCAGCAACACATCGCCGCTGGCAGCGGCTACGGCACACAAAAAAGTGCCAGCCTCAATCCGGTCGGCCACTACTTGGTGCGTGCAACCGTGTAGCGCCTCTACGCCCTGAATACGGATGCGGCTGCTGCCGTGGCCTTCAATTTTAGCCCCCATCTTGATCAGCATTTCTGCCAGATCAGGAATCTCGGGTTCTTGCGCCGCATTCTCCAGAATGGTCTCACCCTCCGCCAGGCAGGCCGCCATCATGAAATTTTCGGTGCCGGTAACCGTCACCATGTCAGTGGCAATATGGGCGCCCCGCAGGCGCGTACGCCCCGCCGGCAAACTGGCAATCATGTAGCCATGCTCGACAACAATCTCGGCGCCCATAGCCGTCATGCCCTTGATATGCTGATCAACCGGACGTGAGCCGATGGCACAACCGCCGGGCAAAGAGACCCGCGCCTGTCCAAATCGCGCCAGCAACGGCCCCAGTGCCAGCACCGAGGCCCGCATAGTTTTTACCAGCTCATAAGGCGCTTCGGGCATCGTCAGTGCCCCAGCATTAACCTGCAGCGTGCCGTCCTCCTGGCGCCCGGCCACCACCCCCATGTGGCGAATTAACGCGAGCATGGTCGAGACATCCTGCAAACGCGGCACGTTCAGCAGGGCCACGGGCTCAGCCGTCAGCAGGCAGGCGCAGAGCTCCGGCAGAGCCGCGTTCTTGGCTCCTGAAATCGCAACCATGCCCTGAAGTTGGCGGCCACCACGAATCAATAATTTATCCATGAGGTCAGGCCTGTTGCTGTGCCCATTCGGCTGGCGTGAAAGTTTTCATCGATAAGGCGTGCACTTCGTCGTTTTTCATCTTGTTGCCCAGCGTGGCATACACTTTTTGATGCCGCTGAATGGCACGCCGGCCTTCAAACTCGGACGACACAATGGTGGCATACCAATGACGGCCATCGCCCTCCAACTCAATGTGCTGGCAGGTCAGGCCGGCAGTAATCATGTCCTTAATCTGGTCTGCAGTCATATCAACACTTCAAAAAATAGAAAAAAGCCTTAGCCACGAATTTTGTAACCACTGCGCAGCAGGTGCACAGCCACCGCACTCACCAGCAACAGCACACCACCAACTACGCTGAAGCTGAGCCAAGGGGAGACATCGCTCTGGCCAAAAAAGCCATAGCGAAAACCGTCAATCATGTAGAAAAACGGGTTCAGGTGACTGACGGTCTGCCAGAACGGGGGCAACGAATGAATCGAGTAAAAAACGCCACTCAAAAAGGTCATTGGCATGACAACGAAGTTTTGGAAGGCGGCCAACTGGTCAAACTTTTCAGCCCAAAGGCCGGCAATCAGTCCCAACGTGCCCATCAGGGCTGCCCCCATCACGGCGAATATCAGAATCCACAAGGGATATACAAAACTGAGTTCGGTGAAGAAAGCCGACACAATAAAGACACCGGCGCCCACGATTAGACCGCGAATGACCGCCGCACCGACATAGGCAACATACCAATTCATGTACGACAGCGGCGTCAACATGATGAACACTAGGTTGCCCATCACCTTGCTCATGATGAGCGAAGAGGAGCTGTTGGCAAAGGCGTTTTGTAGCAGACTCATCATGGCCAGACCCGGCACCAGAAACGAGGTGTAGCTGATCAGGTCATAGACCTTGACATGGGACTCCAGCGCATGACCAAAGATCAACAGGTAGAGCATGGCCGTCAGCACTGGGCCGGCGACCGTTTGGAAAGCAACTTTCCAGAAGCGCAGAACTTCTTTGTAAAGGAGGGTTTGCCAGCCGCTCATGACACCTGCCCTGCGGTACTTTGAGTGCTATTTTTTTTCATCACGTCCAGAAAGACATCCTCGAGGTCGGCCTTGCGAATTTCAACATCATGCGCCACCAGACCGGCTTCGCGCACTGCGCTCAGGTAACGCTCAATCTCGTGGGCGTCATGCGCCGGAAACTGCACAATGCGCCCGGTAATGCGGGCCTTTTCTGACAGCACCGAAGGCAACACGCCGTCGACCTTGAAGCGCAGCACATTACTGGATGCCGCTTTGAGCAATTCACTGGTGTAGTCGAGCGCCACAATCTGCCCAGCCTTGAGCATGGCAATGCGGCTGCACAGCGCTTCGGCTTCTTCCAAGTAATGGGTGGTCAGCAGCACCGTGCTGCCCTGCTTGTTGAGCTTGGCAATAAATTGCCAAAGGGTCTGGCGTAACTCCACATCAACGCCAGCAGTCGGTTCATCGAGCACAATCACTTTTGGCTTGTGTACCAGTGCCTGCGCCACCAGCACGCGTCGCTTCATGCCGCCCGAGAGTTGACGCATATTGGCGTTGGCCTTGTCGCTCAGGCCCAGATTCTCGAGTAATTCATCAATCCAGTCATCATTTTTTTTAACGCCAAAGTAGCCGGACTGGATGCGCAGTGCTTCACGAACATTAAAAAACGGGTCAAACACCAGCTCCTGCGGCACCACACCCAGACAACGCCGCGCGTGGGCATAATCAGCCTGAACATCGTGGCCCAGCACCGACACCTGGCCCGAGGTGGCGCGTGACAGACCTGCCAAGATGCTGATCATGGTGGTCTTGCCAGCGCCATTGGGGCCCAGCAAACCAAAGAACTCTCCCTGTTCGATATCAAGGCTGACATGGTCAAGAGCGAGGAAGGTGCTCCCTTTGGGGCCGCGCGGGGCGGGGTAGCTTTTAGAGACAGACTTGAAAGAGATCGCGGGCATAAAGTCCGTTATTTTACGGCGCCGGACACCGCCGCCGGCAACAGGTCAGTAATGCCGTACAAAGCGGCCAGATCGGCCAGACGTTTAGGCAGACCTTGCACCGAAAAATGCTTACCCAATGCCTGAGTCTGGCGACGAACTTCCAGTAACACGGCAAGTGCTGCGGAGTCAAATCGATTCAAGGCCGTGGCATCAATTACCACGCTTGAATCGGTTTCTGCATGCAGTCCCTTCTGCAGCGTAAGCAAACAGGCGCTGGCCTGCGATTGCGTCAACTCGGTCGGCAATGACAACATGCTCAACCTCGTTTGGCGTTGGCTTTATTGCGCTCGGACAGGGTGCTAATCAAGCCATCAATCCCACGGGCATTGATTTCCTGGGCAAACTGGCTGCGATAGGTCTCAACAAGCCAGACACCCAGCACGTTCAAGTTATAAATTTTCCAGCCAGCCCCCTCGCCCAGTATTTTCTCCATGCGGTACTCCAGTTGAATCGGGTCACCCCGACCCTGGATCATGGAGCGCACTACCACCTCTTTGTCTTCAGGCAAGGCGCGCATGGGACGCACGGTGATGACTTGATCGTTAACTTGTGCTAACGCGCCAGCATAGGTGCGCACCAACAAAATCTTGAACTCATCCTGCAGGCGTTGGCGCTGTGCAGGGTTGGCCTGTCGCCAGCCCGGTCCAACAGCAGAGGCCGTCATGCGCTGAAAATTAACATAAGGCATGAGTTTGCTATCGACCAAGTCAATCACTCGGGAGATGTCACCGGCCTGAATGGCTTTGTCGGTCTTGATTTGTGTCAAAACTTCAGTGGAAAGGCGCTTGATGAGGGCATCGGCGGCTTCATCAGCAGCTTGGGCAGAAACGCTTATGAGGCTGGCGGTGCCAATGACCATCACGGCGAGCAGGCGGCTTAAATAATGACGGTTCATCATGGTGTAACTTTCTCTGTACCGGCAGTAGCGGCGTTGGCAGGTTTCACCATGGGCGCAGTCGCTGTCGACTCGATGTACGGCTCTTCCTTGTAGGGTATATCTTCTATTTCAGGCGGATTACCATCGTAAATGGCATTACGTCGACTTTGCAAATAAACGTCGCGGATGAAGGTGTATTTATCAAGCGCAATTTGTTCCAGCATGCTGCTGGCATCCAGCAGGCTAGCCCGTCTGTCCACCAGATTTACGACGGTTGTGCTGTTGCGGGTCGGGACGTGGTCGATACTGCCGGCGATATTGCCCTGCCTATCTACCGGTAGTGCCGCTGTATCACGCAGGGTCGAGGGACCCAACAAAGGCAGCACCAGATAAGGTCCAGGCTCAACACCCCAATATCCCAGAGTATGACCAAAATCCTTGGTTTTTTTGGGAATCTGCATCTCTGAGGCGACATCCAGCACACCGCCCAGACCCCAAACCGTGTTGACACCAAAACGCGCCAGACTATCGGCTGCTGCAACGCCTTTGAATTGCAAGGTGTTGTTCACAAAAGACCAAGCGTCCTGCAAATTGCCAAAGAAGTTGTTGACTCCCCGGCGCAACAACGACGGCACCACATCCTTGTAGGCGGTGGCCACAGGAACCAACACGGCCGTATCCACCGCATCATTGAATTGGTAAACACGCCGGTTCAGAGGCTCCAGCGGGTCGCGTGGATTAGCGGTCGGGCCACTGGCGCAACCGGTCAGGACCAAAGCGGCCACCAAGACTGAAAAAACAGCTGTCATTATTGAACTTTCACAGAGTCAGAAGAGGAAGGGCCCTCGGCAGCCTTGCTGAACAGAAACTGGCTGATCAGGTTTTCAAGCACCAGTGCCGATTGCGTGCTGGAAATAGTGTCACCTGCAACCAGCGTCTTTTCGGCGGCACCAGCCTCAATACCCAGATACTGCTCACCAAGCAGACCACTGGTCAGAATTTTGAGTGAACTGTCTTTGGGAAACGCGTACTGACTCTCCATGGCCAGCGTCACTTTAGCCTGAAAGGTCACATCATCAAAAACGATTTGATCGACCCGCCCGACCACCACGCCAGCACTGCGCACAGCGGCTTTGGGCTTGAGGCCTCCGACGTTAAAAAACTTAGCATTGACGGCATAAGTTTTCTGGAAATTGAGCGTCAGCAAGTTGGCAGACTGCAGGGCCAGGAACAAAATGGCCACAAGGCCAATCAGCACAAATAGACCTACCCACACATCATTTTTTGCACGTTGCATAGAAATCTACACCTTCATCAGTTGGGGACGACCTTGGCCTTGCGGCGCGCAGTCCCACGAAATTTCAATTAATTAAATGGTAAACATCATGGCGGTCAGGATGAAATCCAGACCGAGCACCGCCAACGACGCCATCACCACCGTGCGGGTGGTGGCACTGGCCACACCTTCTGGCGTAGGCTGGGCATTAAAACCCTGCAACAGCGCGATAAAGGTGACGGTAAAGCCAAAAACAACGCTTTTGATCATGCCGTTACCAACATCCTGCCAGACATCGACACCCCCTTGAATCTGACTCCAGAACGAGCCGGCATCGACGCCAATCATGAGCACACCCACGACCCAACCACCAATGATACCCATGGCACTGAATACCGCCGCCAGCAGGGGCATGACAATCACACCGGCCCAAAAACGCGGTGCCAGCACGCGCTTTATCGGATCGACAGCCATCATCGCCATGACACTGATTTGCTCACCCGCCTTCATCAGACCGATCTCGGCCGTCAAAGAGGTGCCAGCGCGCCCGGCAAACAGCAGCGCCGTGACCACCGGCCCGAGTTCGCGCACCAGACTGAGCGCCACCAGCAGACCCAGCGCTTCGGTTGAACCATAGCGCTGCAGGGTGTAAAAACCCTGCAAGCCAAAGACAAAACCGACAAACAAGCCCGACACGGCAATGATGGCCAGTGAGTAATTGCCTAAAAAATG
>JBLHZH010000006.1:0-18984 GCA_047629695.1 Rhodoferax sp. | reverse complement strand
CAGGATTTCATATATTTTTCGGGTGTAGGTTTTCTCTGTGGACAGGTAAACATTGCGTGCAACCTGCATCGTTATAGTGGAGGCACCCTGGCTTTTCATACGGCCTAGGTTGGCCACGGCGGCCCGCAGTATTCCTTTGTAGTCGACGCCGCCGTGTTCATAAAACCGGGAGTCCTCAATCGCTAGCACCGCATTGGTCATGACTTTCGGAATCTCCTTGATGGGCGTCAGGTGGCGGCGCTCTTCACCAAATTCGCCGATCAGGGCTCCTTCAGCAGAGAAAACGCGCAAGGGCAGCTTGGGACGGTAGTCCGATAAGGCCGAAATGTCAGGTAAATTCGGAAACGCCATGGCCATCGCCAGTGCCAGGATGATGACAAGGGAAAGTACGCCTGCCATGGCCAAACCACCTGCCCACAGCACAATGCGCAGCAACAAGCTCATCTCTGGGCGGCTAGTCTGGGGCCGAACCTGGCGAAGGGATTCACTTTTAGGGGGGGTGGATGTCATAAAAAACTTGGTGGAAACGCATCACCATTATAAAAACGTTGTTCAACAGCTTTGGCGCGGTAGTATCCGCTATTACGGCTGCTTACATCTTGGTGTGGCAGTCTGTGTGTGGTTAGCGGTGTTGCTTGGCAAATCGTTAACTTTTGGCAACACTGTTTACGGACAATGCGACAAAACATCTTGGTTATGTTTATTACTTGCTGCTAGCATTCGACAAGAATTAATAATTTCTCTGGTCTTTGAAAGGCCTGTTTCAGGAGATGGTTTTGATCTCTTTGGGATCTTTTTTCAGTCGCCAACCCGCGCCCCTGTTTGGTTTAGACATCAGTGGCTCGAGCGTCAAGCTGGTTGAGCTTAACCTAACGAAAGCAGGCCAGTTGTTGCTGGTTCACTGCGCCAGTGTGACGCTTGAGCCGGGGTGGATGGTAGATGGCAACATTGAAAAGTTTGACTATGTTGCCGCTGCGGTTCGTCGGCTGGTTCAAAAGAGCGGTACGTTAACCACAAATGTCGCCATGGCGCTGCCACCTTCCTCCGTCATCACTAAAAAAATTACGTTGCCGGACGGCCTGTCGGCGCCGGAGTTGGAGATGCAGGTCGAGGTCGAGGCCAGCCAGTACATTCCGTTTCCTTTGGAGGAGGTCAGTCTTGACTTTTTCATTGTCGGGCCCAGTGCCGCGTCCGTCGGCGATATCGATGTACTTATCGCCGCCTCGCGCAAGGAAAAAGTGCAGGATGTTCAGGGTCTGGCTGAAGCTGCGGGTTTGAAGCCTGTGCTGGTGGATATTGCCTCTTATGCCTCGCGAATGGCGGCGGCTCGGCTGATCAAAAATCAGCACACCCTGAGCAAAGGCTCTATTGTGGCGCTATTTGAGATTGGTGCGCGTAACACCAGGATGCAAGTTATTCGGGATGCTGAGGTCTTATACGATCGGGATCAGGCCTTTGGCGGCGCGCAATTGACGGAATTGATCAAGCGCCAGTATGGCTTCTCCTTGGAGGAGGCCGAAAGCAAGAAACGCAATTTCGAACTACCGCCGGACTATGACGCGATAGTGTTAACCCCATTTATTGAAAGTCTGGTGCAGGAAATTGGCCATGCTCTACAGTTTTTTTTCACTAGTACGCCTCATAACAAAGTTGATGCCGTGCTGTTGGCCGGGGGCTCGGCGGTCTTGTCCGGCTTGACGGCTGCGGTGACTGAGTACAGCACTTTTCCCTGCTCGGTAGCCAATCCGTTTGAGGGGATGGCCGTGGGTGATGATCCCCGGTTGAAAAAAGTACTGCGGGAAGCACCCACCTACCTGACTGCCTGCGGACTGGCCTTGCGGAGGTTCATGCCATGATCCTGATTAATTTGTTGCCACACCGTGAGGCCGCGCGCAAACGACAGCGCGATGTCTTTTCTGTGAGTCTGGGGCTGTCTGCCTTGATTGGTGTCTTGCTGGCGAGTCTCATTTTTCTTGGGTACCAAGCGAAAATCGGGTCGCAACTCAAAAAAAATCAACTTTTACAAAGTGAGATCAGGCTTTTTGATGCGCAAATCAAGGAAATTGCGGGTCTGGACACCGAGATCGCAGCTTTGCGTGCGCGTCAGCAAGCCGTGGAAGACCTGCAGGCTGACCGTAATATCCCCGTCCATCTACTGACAGAACTGGTCCGGCAATTGCCCGACGGCGTTTATCTGACGAGTATGCGTCAGGAAAACCAGGCCTTAACGCTGCAAGGCGACGCGCAGTCGAACGAGCGGGTGTCTGAATTGCTGAGTAATCTGGGCACCAACACCCCTTGGTTCACCCGGCCGGAACTGGTTGAAATTGTGGCCGGTACGCTGGCCTTGACGCCTCGTGAACAACGGCGCATCGCCCGATTCACGGTGCGTGTTCGTTTGGTGCGCGCCAGCGAGGCTGAAAAAGGCTTGGCCTTGTCGCCGCTCAAACCATAGAACCGCATGGCTATGGCTCCCCCGCTTTCATTCCACTTTGATCGTGCCGCTCTGCCGGAAAAACTACGTTGGCAATTTAATAATCTCGATCTGAAAGACCCGTCTGGCTGGCCCACCCTGCCGCGCTATGCACTTTTTTCAGGCATCACCCTGATGTTTTTTGTGGTGCTTTGGGTCATGTGGCTCAGCACGGCGTCTGAGGCGCTGTCCCAAGCGCAGGCCGGCGAGGTCAAGCTGCGCGAAGAATACAAAATTAAGCTGGGTCGGGCCGTCAGCCTCAGTGCGCTTAAAAAACAGCGGGAGCAGGTGCAGCAATATGTCACTCAGCTAGAAAAGCAGTTGCCAGGTAAGGCCGAGATGGACGCTTTGTTGTCAGATATCAACCAAGCAGGATTGGGGCGCAGCCTGCAGTTTGAGCTGTTTCGGCCGGGACAAGTGGTGGTCAGGAATTACTACGCCGAATTACCGATTGCCTTGCGGGTCACGGGTCGATACCACGACATGGGGGCTTTTGCTTCGGATATTGCCAATCTTTCCCGAATCGTGACGCTCAACAACCTGGTGATCATGCCCGCCAAGGACGGGACGTTGGCCATGGATGCCACGGCGAAAACTTTCCGCTATTTGGATGCCGATGAAGTGCTTGCCCAGCGCGAGGCCGCCGCATCGAAAGGTGGCAAGAAATGAGAGCCCAAGGATATTTGGGATTGATGTCGCTGATTTTGTTGTTGCTGGGTTGTAGTGCTTCGGGCGAGAATGATTTGCGGCAGTGGATGGCGCAACAACAGAACCAGACCCGGCTACGGGTTGCCCTCCTCACCGAGCCAAAAAGATTTCAGCCTGAAAGTTATACCCAGTTTGCCGCGCTGGCGCCTTTCAGCAGCCAAAAACTGACGCAGGCCATGAAGCAGGATTCGACACAGTCGATCGCCAGTGGGACGCTGATTGCACTTGAACTGGCGCGCCGCAAGGAGTCGCTGGAAGCCTTCCCGCTGAATGCGATGACGTTGGTTGGCAGCCTGATCAAGGGTGGTCGGCCGGTGGGCCTGGTGAAGGTGGATAACTTGCTCTACCAGGTGCGTCCTGGCAATTATTTGGGACAAAACTTTGGCCGCGTAATGAAAATTGTCGAGTCTGAAGTGACGTTGCGTGAAATTATTCAAGACGCTGCCGGAGAGTGGGTTGAACGCACTGTGACTCTGCAGTTGCAGGAGAAATCGAAATGAACCAGCCCTACGACCGAGCTAATAAGCGCCTGTGGGTACGTATTTTTCTGACCGCCTTTCTGGCCTGGATGGCGCTGACGGTGCAGGCCCAGATCGCCATTGAGGCCGTGACGGGGTCGATTCAAGGTGGGGCCGAGGTCGTCAAAATTGACTTGACCCAGCCACTACTGGTGCTGCCAACTGGATTTTTAACCCAGTCTCCTGCTCGCATTGCGCTGGATTTTCCGGGTACTTCCAGTGCGATGGGTCGCTCTGTCATCGACCTCAATCAGGGCAATGTGAAGTCGGTCCGGGTAGTGCAGGCCGGTGACCGGACACGCGTGGTGCTGAGTCTAAAGCAGGCCACGCCCTACACCACCCAGTTGCAGGGCAACGCCCTGCTGGTGGTGCTGGAAGCGGTGACTTCGGCAACGCCTGAGTCTTCGGTGCCGTCGATTTTTGCTGAAATTCGCAATCGCGACACTTTGCCCCTTAAAGACCTCGATTTTCGCCTGGGCGAGGAGGGTGCTGGTCGGGTCGTGGTGGCCCTCGCCAACGACCAAGTGGGCGTTGATGTGCGTCAGCAGGGCCAGACTTTGGTGGTGGAGTTCATGAAGTCAACCCTGCCCCAAGGGTTGTCGCGCCGGCTCGATGTGACTGACTTTGGCACGCCGGTGCAAACCGTGACCAGCCTGCAGGTGGGGGACCGGGTGCGTATGGTGATTGAGCCCAAAGGCCAATGGGCCCACAGCGCCTACCAGACCCATGATCAGTTTGTGGTGGAGGTCAAGCCTCTGATGGTGGACCCGCCCGGGTTGACGTCGGAGCCAGTCTACAGCGGAGACAAACTGTCGCTTAATTTTCAGAATATTGAAGTTCGTTCACTGTTGCAGGTGGTCGCCGATTTCACTAATTTGAACATCATCACCTCGGACTCCGTCAGCGGCGGTGTGACCTTGCGGCTGCAGGATGTGCCTTGGGATCAGGCGCTGGATATTATTTTGCAGGCTAAAGGTTTGGGCGTGCGCAAAACCGGCAATGTGCTCTGGATCGCTCCCAAGGATGAAATCAATGCCAAGGAGAAGCTGGCGCTGGAGTCAGTCGCGGCGCTGCAAAATCTGGAGCCCTTACGCACCCAGTCCTTCCAGATGAACTACACCAAGGCGGTCGAAGTGGCAACCCAGTTGACCGCCACAGGCTCGGGTGTGGGCGTCATCAGTTCACGTATGCTGAGCCCGCGTGGCAGTGTGATAGCCGAGGACCGCACCAACCAGTTGTTCGTGACCGATATTGCGAGCAAGCTGGAGCAGGTGCAGCAATTGATTACTCAGCTTGATATTCCGGTGCGCCAAGTGCTAATTGAGGCGCGCATTGTGGAGGCCTCCGACACTTTTGCCAAGTCCCTGGGTGTGCGGTTGGGCGGCGGTGTCAATCCGGCGGGTGGCGTGCAGTTGGCCAGTGCCAGCGGCAACTCCCTGAATGCCAGCTTCGGATCGACCTATGTGGATGGCAGCGCGGCGACCACCTCGGGAACCTTTGTCAATATGCCGGCCAGTGGCATGGGCTTGGGCAATGCCGCCACTTTTGCCGTCTCCCTGTTTGGTGCCGGTGCCGGTCGCTTTCTGAATTTGGAGCTGTCGGCGCTGGAGGCGGACGGCAAGGGCAAGGTGGTGTCGAGCCCGCGCGTCGTCACCGCAGATCAGATCAAGGCCCTGATCGAACAGGGCACGGAGTTGCCGTACCAGGTGGCCTCTTCCAGTGGTGCGACTTCGATTGCATTCCGTAAGGCCAATCTGAAACTCGAAGTGACGCCTCAGATCACACCCGAAGGCAATATCATCTTGGCGCTCGATGTCACCAAAGACACGGTGGGGCAGTCCACCGCTGCCGGTTTTGCCATTAATACCAAACATATTCAAACCCAGGTTCTAGTCGAAAATGGCGGTACAGTCGTGATCGGCGGTATTTTTGAAATGACGGAATCCAACAATGAAACCAAAGTCCCCTGGCTGGGCGATTTACCCGGCATCGGCAACCTCTTCAAAAGTCGAACCCGAATTGCCAACAAGCAGGAAATGCTTGTCTTTGTTACCCCCAAAGTGGTTGCCGACAAGGCGTCACGTTAATGCTTTTTCAAATTGTTAATTAGTCTGATCGGCTTGCCGGGCTCCGGTAAGTCCACTGTAGGGCGGCAACTCGCACGGCGCTTGCAGCGGTCGTTCTTTGATTCTGACCACGTGATCGAGCAGCAATTGGGCTGTTCCATTCGCGCCTATTTCGAGCGTGAGGGGGAACACCGTTTTCGCGATGTCGAGGAGGCGGTGATCGATCAGCTGACGCAAAAACCCAATTGCGTTGTCTCCACCGGTGGCGGCGTAGTGTTGCGGGCGGCCAACCGCCAGCATTTGCATGGGCGCAGCCGGGTGATTTATCTGAACTCGTCTCCCGATGAGTTGTTCCGGCGTCTGCGCCACGATGTCAACCGGCCCTTGCTGCAGGTGGCTGACCCGCTGGGACGCCTGCGTGACCTGCATACCCAGCGTGATCCGCTGTACTGCCAGACCTCGCATTTTGTAATTGAAACAGGGCGTCCGTCGGTTGCCACGCTGGTCAATATGATCGTGATGCAACTGGAGTTGGCCGGGATAGTTCCTGCCATGTGAATGTGGCTCTAAACTCGGTGCCATGAATGTTTCAGATCTCCAGACCGTCGCCATTGATTTTGCCGAGCGCAGTTACCAGATTGCCATTCGGGGGGCGCTGTTTGACAATCCTTTAAGTTACGCCGAACTGCCGGGCGCCAGCAGCGCGCTGATTGTCAGCAACACCACAGTCGCCCCGCTGTACGCCGAGCGGCTCAAAACCGCTTTGCAGGGCAAGTACAGCCAGATTCACATGGTGATCCTGCCGGATGGTGAAGCGCATAAAACCTGGCAAACCCTCAACCTGATTTTTGACGCCTTGCTGCAACATGGTTGCGATCGCAAGACTGTGTTGTTTGCTCTGGGTGGCGGTGTGGTGGGTGATATGACGGGCTTCGCCGCGGCTAGCTATATGCGCGGCGTGCCTTTTGTCCAAGTGCCCACTACCTTGCTGGCGCAGGTTGACTCGTCAGTCGGCGGCAAGACCGGCATCAACCACCCACTTGGGAAAAACATGATCGGCGCGTTCTACCAGCCGCTCAAGGTGGTGTGTGATCTGGACACGCTCAAGACCTTGCCGCCCCGCGAACTTAGCGCCGGGCTGGCCGAAGTCATCAAATACGGCCCGATTGCCGATCTTGAATTTTTGGGCTGGATCGAAACGCATATCGACGCTTTGATGGCCCGCGAACCGGCGGCGCTGGCCCATGCGGTCAAGCGCAGTTGCGAAATCAAGGCCTGGGTGGTGGCGCAAGATGAGCGCGAAGCGGGTCTGCGCGCCATCCTTAACTTTGGCCACACCTTTGGCCACGCTATTGAAGCCGGTCTTGGGTATGGTGAGTGGCTGCATGGCGAAGCCGTGGGCTGCGGCATGGTGATGGCCGCCCATTTGTCGCAGCGTCTGGGTCTGGCAGACAGCGCGCTGGTGGATCGGTTGACGCACCTGATTCAATTGGCCGGTCTGCCAGTGACCGGTCCCATTTTGTCGGCCACCGATAACGCCGGGCGTTACTTGGCGTTGATGCGCCTAGATAAAAAGGCGGAGGCGGGTGAGATCAAATTTGTCGTGATTGACGGCCCCGGCCAGGCCCGTGTCTGCAGCGCCCCCGATGCGCTGGTGCGCGAGGTAATTGACGCCTGCTGCGTCCAAATCGTATAAAAACCAGCGTTAACCTGTTTTATGACATTGGCTATTTTTGCTTGCGACCCGTCGCAGTCGCGTGGTCGTCGTTTTGCGCAGGCCTCGGCGCCGACCCGCACTGAGTTTCAGCGCGATCGTGACCGGATTGTGCACAGCACGGCATTCCGGCGGCTGGTTTACAAAACCCAGGTCTTTCTGAACCACGAAGGCGACCTGTTTCGCACCCGCCTCACACATTCGCTGGAGGTGGCGCAGCTGGGGCGCTCAATTGCCCGCTCCCTCAACTTGAATGAAGACCTGGTGGAGGCTATTGCGCTAGCGCACGATCTGGGTCACACGCCGTTTGGCCATGCCGGACAGGATGCATTGAATGACTGCATGAGCGCCTTCGGCGGCTTCGAGCACAACTTGCAAAGCCTGCGTGTGGTCGATCAGTTGGAGGAGCGTTACCCTCAGTTTGACGGCTTAAACCTGAGTTTTGAGACCCGTGAAGGCATTCTCAAACACTGTTCCCGCAGCAATGCCCTGCGGTTAGAGGAAGACGAGCCAGGCGGTGTCGGTCAGCGTTTTCTGGAGCGCACCCAGCCCAGCTTGGAGGCGCAGTTGTGCAATCTGGCCGATGAAATCGCCTACAACGCGCACGACATTGACGATGGCGTGCGCTCCGGTCTGATCACGCTGGTGCAGTTGCAGGAAGTGCCGCTGTTTGATGATTTCCGGCGCGAGACGCTGGCGGAGTTTCCGCAGCTGGAGGACAAAATCCAGGGCCGACGTTTGTTGTACGAGACCATTCGCCGCATGCTAAGTGCCCAAGTGTATGACGTGATTGACGCCAGCCAGTTGGCCCTGAATGTGGCGGCGCCCCAAAGCGTGGCGGCGGTTCGCCAGTTATTACCCATATTGCAATTTGGTGAGACCATGCGTGGGCGCTCCCAGGTGCTTAAACAATTTCTCCTCCATCAGCTTTACCGCCACCCGCAGGTGATGGCCATGACAGGCCAGGCGCAGCAGGTTGTGCGGGATTTATTTGCCGCCTATCTACAGTCACCCACAGAGATGCGCGACGGTTTTCTGGCACGCTCGCAAGCCACCCGGGGCACTGACGACGAAGCCGTTGCTGAGGCCCGCGTGGTCGCCGACTACATTGCCGGCATGACCGACCGCTTTGCCGCCAGTGAGCATGCGCGACTGACCGGCCAGCAGTTGCTGCCATGAGCCATGACGCCTCTTCTTTTCCTCCTGTCAGCGTGGCGGAGCAGGATATTCGGGTCTGGCTGGAGCGCGCAGTGATTGGCCTGAATCTGTGTCCGTTTGCTAAAAGTGTTCATGTTAAGGGCCAGATTCACTTCGCCGTCAGCCGGGCACAGAGCAAAAAAGTTTTGTTGGAAGACTTAGTGGCCGAGATGAAAGCCCTGGTGGCGCAGGACGCCGGCGTGCGTGACACCACGCTGTTGATTGCGCCTGACGTGCTGGCCAATTTTCTGGATTTTAATGATTTTCTGAATGAGGCCGACCAGGCGTTGCTGGACCTGGAGCTGGAGGGCGTGCTGCAAATAGCCAGTTTTCACCCGGAGTTCCAGTTTGCCGGTACGGATGTGAATGACATCACCAACAGCACCAACCGCACGCCTTACCCGACCCTGCATCTGCTGCGCGAAGACAGCTTGGACCGGGCGGTGACGGCGTTTCCCAACGCAGAAAGTATTTTTGAAGTGAATATGCAGACTTTGACACAACTCGGCGCTGCCGGTTGGCAAGCGCTGGGTGTGGGTCGCTCGCCTGGTTGTCCTTACCGATCGGTGGCGCCCGATTCGATCCTACCCGGTGCTGCGGCGCCTGACTCAACCACACCATGAAAACAAAAAAAATGGCGACTTCCAGGGTGCCTGTGGCTGTCAGCCCACACGAGGTCCGGTCCGGCCAGTCCATTGAACTGCTGAAAGAGCTGCATATCCTGACCGTGGAGGGCAAGCTCAACCAGGATTCACGTCGCAAACTCAAGCAGGTCTACCACCTGTTTCAGTTCATCGAGAAGCTGCTGCAGGAAGTGCCGTCCAAAGCGGGCGGTATCACGCTGGCCGACCACGGTGCCGGAAAATCGTACCTGGGCTTCATCATTTACGACTTGTTTTTCAAGGACCGATCCGATGGCCACATCTACGGCATCGAGACTCGCCCCGAGTTGGTGGAGAAATCCCGGGCGCTGGCCGTTAAACTTGACTTTGAACGCATGTCGTTTTTGAACCTGAGTGTGGCCGAGTCGACCCGGTCTGAGGCCCTGCCAGCACGCATCGACCTCGTGACCGCCCTGCATGCCTGCGATACCGCCACCGATGACGCGATTGCTTTTGGTCTGCAAAAAAAAGCCCGCTTTATGGTGCTGGTGCCCTGCTGCCAGGCCGAGGTGGCGCGTGCTTTGGGTCAGCACAAGGCGCTGGCCCTGTCGCGCACGCCGCTCGCTGAACTGTGGCGGCACCCGCTGCATACCCGTGAGATGGGCAGCCAGATCACCAATGTGCTGCGTTGTCTGTACCTGGAGGCCTGGGGCTACCAGGTGACCGTGACCGAGTTGGTGGGCTGGGAGCACAGTATGAAAAATGAGCTCATCATTGCCCGCTACATCGACCAGCCCAAGCGGGCTGCGGCGCAACGGCTGCGCGACTTGTTACAGCAGTTCGGATTGACTGAACTAATTGACACGCGTTTCACCTTACCTGCTGATATGGCATAACTTTTAATTTTTGGAGTTTGTGATGCGACGTTTTTTTAACTTCAGTGTGTCCCTGTTGCTGGTCGCAACGTTGGTGGCTTGTGCCAGCAGCAGTCCCGATATGATTCAGCGCGGTGATGCCCAGCGTCTTTCTTTCGTACAGGACGGTGTGGTGCTGAGTGTGCGCCCGGTGGTGGTGGAGGGCAGTCAGTCTGGCATTGGCGCCGCCGCCGGTGGCGTGGTGGGCGGCATTGCGGGTTCCAGTGTCGGTGGAAGGCGTGAGGGTGTTATTGTTGGTGTGCTGGCCGCGGTGGTGGGCGCGGTGGCCGGTAATGTCATTGAGCGCGCGGGCACGCGTGACGAAGCGGTCGAACTGCTGATTCAACTCAAAGGCGGTGAGCGCCGGGCCATTGTGCAGGCCAAAGGCGCCGAAATACTGAGTCCCGGAGATGCTGTGATTCTGGTCACTACGAGTGGCAAGGTTCGCGTCACCAAAGCGCCTCGCTAAGGCTTTTGCTCTGGTATCGGGATGGCTCGCCTCCCCCGCCTGACGCTGCCCGGTTACCCGCACCACGTGCTGCAGCGTGGTAATAACCGGCAGGCTATTTTTATCACGCCAGCAGACCGGCAGATGCTGCTGGCGCTGCTGGGCGAGAACGCCAGAAAATTTGATGTGGCTGTGCACGCCTATGTGCTGATGAGCAATCACTTTCATCTGCTGGCCACACCACAGAATAGCAACGCTTTGCCGCAGATGATGCAGGCCGTGGGCCGGCGTTACGTGCGTTATTTCAATGATGCTCATCAGCGTAGCGGTACCCTATGGGAGGGCCGCTACAAGTCCACGGTGATCCAGAGCGAGCGTTATTTGCTGACCTGTATGGCCTACATGGATCTCAATCCGGTGCGTGCCCTTCTGGTAGCTCAAGCGCGTGACTACCCCTGGTCTAGTCACGGCCATTACATCGGACAACGCATCGATAAACTGGTTACGCCTCATGCCCTGTTTTGGGAGCTTGGTAACACCCCTTTTGCCCGAGACGCGGCCTACGCCGATTTAGTGCAGGAAGGTGTCAGTGTGGTGCATCAAACCGCATTGACGGATTCAGCTTTGAGCGGCTGGGCGCTGGGTGAGCCAGATTTTTTAGCTGATTTACAAAAAAGAACTGAGCGACGTGTTGCTAAAAACAGCGCTGGGCGACCGGTTTCTGTTAAAAAATAAACACTTGATCAGCTGTAAAGCCTTTTAAAAGTTAACCCTAATGCTCTTAATTTTGATATGTCCCTAATTAAATTATTCAGATCACTTTTGGTTATTAATTAGAATCTGACCCTAATTATTTTACTTGGCACTTTTGCTGCTATCAAGTATTCTCTATTTCTGTGCTTTTAATTAGGAGTGCGCCATGACAACGGCTGCTGAGATCCAACATCTTCAAACCAACGGTTTATATTCCACCGAGAACGAGCATGACGCTTGTGGCGTCGGTTTTGTAGCCCATATCAAGGGGCTCAAGTCGCATGACATCGTTAAGAACGCACTTAAGATTCTTGAAAACCTGGACCACCGGGGTGCGGTCGGTGCCGACAAGCTCATGGGCGATGGTGCCGGCATTCTGATCCAGTTGCCTGATGCGCTGTACCGCGAAGAGATGGCTGCCCAAGGCGTCATCCTGCCTGCGGCTGGTGAGTATGGCGTTGGCATGGTGTTTTTGCCGCAAGAGCATGCCTCGCGTCTGGCCTGTGAGCAGGAAATGGAACGTGCGGTGCTGGCCGAAGGTCAGGTGCTGCTGGGCTGGCGTGATGTGCCGGTTAACCGCGAGATGCCGATGTCGCCCAATGTGCGCGCCAAAGAACCGGTGCTCAAGCAGGTTTTTATTGGTCGTGGCAATGATGTGATCGTGCAGGACGCGCTGGAACGCAAGCTGTATGTGATCCGTAAGACCGCCAGCGCCCACATCCAGGCGCTGAAGTTGACGCACAGCAAAGAGTATTACGTGCCCAGTATGTCTAGCCGCACCGTGGTCTACAAAGGTCTGTTGCTGGCCGACCAGGTCGGGGTTTATTTCAAGGACCTGAGCGATGCCCGTTGTGTCTCGGCCTTGGGCCTGGTACATCAGCGCTTCTCCACCAACACTTTTCCCGAGTGGCCATTGGCCCACCCGTACCGCTATGTTGCGCACAACGGCGAGATCAACACCGTCAAGGGCAATTACAACTGGATGAAGGCGCGCGAGGGGGTGATGTCATCTCCGGTGTTGGGCGCCGACCTGCAAAAGCTCTACCCTATCAGCTTCCCTGGTCAGTCGGATACCGCCACTTTTGACAACTGCCTTGAGTTGCTGACGATGGCCGGTTACCCGATCAGCCAAGCCGTGATGATGATGATTCCCGAGCCTTGGGAGCAGCACACCACGATGGATGAGCGTCGTAAGGCCTTTTATGAATACCATGCCGCCATGATGGAGCCGTGGGACGGCCCAGCTAGCATTGTCTTCACCGATGGTCGCCAGATTGGTGCCACCCTGGATCGCAATGGCCTGCGGCCTGCGCGTTATTGCATCACCGATGACGACTTCGTCATCATGGGCTCCGAGTCCGGCGTACTGCCGGTGCCGGAAAACAAAATCGTGCGCAAATGGCGTCTGCAGCCCGGCAAAATGTTCCTGATTGATCTGGAGCAGGGCCGTATGATCGACGACCAAGAGATCAAGGCCACGCTGGCCAACAGCAAGCCCTACAAGCAGTGGATCGAAAATCTGCGCATTCGTCTGGACGATGTGACGGGCGGTGGAGAACCCGGCTCGGCAACCGAAAGTGTGGTTAGTTTGCTGGACCGCCAGCAGGCCTTTGGCTTCACACAGGAAGATTTGAAATTTCTGATGGCGCCGATGGCTACCGCCGGCGAAGAAGCACTGGGCTCCATGGGTAACGACAGCCCGTTGGCGGTGCTGTCCGACAGGAACAAGCCGCTTTACAACTATTTCAAGCAGTTGTTTGCCCAGGTCACTAACCCGCCGATTGACCCGATCCGCGAAGCGATTGTGATGAGTCTGGTGTCTTTCATTGGCCCCAAACCCAATCTGCTGGACATCAACCAGGTCAACCCGCCAATGCGCCTGGAGGTGAGTCAGCCGGTGCTGGACTTTGCTGACATGGCCAAGTTGCGCGACATTGAAAAGCATACGCAGGGCAAGTTCCGCAGTTACACGCTGGACATTACCTACCCGTTGGCCTGGGGCCGCGAAGGTGTCGAGGCCAAGCTGGCCTCGCTCTGCGCGGAAGCGGTGGACGCCATCAAGAGTGGCAAAAACATCCTGATCGTCAGCGACCGCAGCATCACGGCCACCCAAGTGGCGATTCCGGCGCTGCTGGCGCTATCGGCAATTCACCAGCATTTGGTGGCTGTAGGACTGCGCACCACCACCGGTTTGGTGGTTGAAACCGGTACCGCGCGTGAGGTGCATCACTTTGCTGTGCTGGCCGGTTATGGCGCTGAGGCTGTGCACCCTTACCTGGCCATGGAAACCTTGGCGGTCATCAGCCAAGACTTGCCCGGCGATCTGAACGCCAACAAGGCAATTTACAACTATGTCAAGGCGGTTGGCAAGGGTCTGTCCAAGATTATGTCCAAGATGGGTGTGTCGACCTATATGAGTTACTGCGGTGCGCAGTTGTTTGAGGCGATTGGCTTGTCCAGCGCTACCGTAGCCAAGTATTTCACCGGCACGCCCAGCCGGGTCGAAGGCATTGGCGTCTTTGCCATTGCCGAAGAAGGCATTCGCATGCACAAGGCCGCCTTTAGCGACGACCCGGTGCTCGCCAACCGGCTTGATGCCGGTGGTGAGTACGCCTGGCGCGTGCGCGGCGAAGAACACATGTGGACGCCAGACGCTATTGCCAAGCTGCAGCACAGCACCCGCGCCAACAACTGGACCACTTACAAAGAGTACGCCCAGCTGATCAACGACCAGAGCAAGCGCCACATGACGCTGCGCGGTTTGTTTGAGTTCAAGCTCGATCCAGCCAAGGCGATCCCACTGGAAGCCGTCGAATCTGCCGCCGAGATCGTCAAGCGTTTTGCCACAGGTGCCATGTCGCTGGGCTCGATCTCCACCGAGGCCCATGCGACGCTGGCTGTGGCCATGAACCGCATTGGCGGCAAGAGCAATACCGGCGAAGGCGGTGAAGACCCGCAACGCTACCGGCAAGAGCTCAAGGGTATTCCGATCAAGGTTGGCCAGACTATGGCTGACATCATCGGCCATGACGTGGTCGAGGTGGATATTCCGCTGAACCCCGGCGACTCGCTGCGTTCGCGCATCAAACAGGTGGCCTCGGGGCGCTTTGGCGTCACCGCCGAGTTCCTGAACAGTGCCGACCAGATTCAAATCAAGATGGCACAGGGGGCCAAGCCGGGCGAGGGCGGTCAGTTGCCTGGCGGCAAGGTCTCTGAGTACATCGGTCGCTTGCGGTATTCGGTGCCGGGTGTTGGCCTGATTTCGCCACCCCCGCACCATGATATCTATTCGATTGAAGATCTGGCACAGCTGATTCACGATCTGAAAAACGTCGCCCCGCATGCCAGTATCAGCGTCAAGTTGGTGTCTGAAATCGGTGTCGGCACGATCGCCGCAGGCGTGGCCAAGAGCAAGAGCGATCACGTGGTGATTGCCGGACACGATGGGGGTACCGGTGCTTCTCCCTGGTCGTCCATCAAGCATGCCGGTAGCCCGTGGGAAATTGGTCTGGCTGAAACCCAGCAAACTCTGGTGCTGAACCGTTTGCGCAGCCGTATCCGGGTGCAGGCCGACGGCCAGATGAAAACTGGCCGCGATGTCGCCATTGGCGCCCTGCTGGGTGCTGACGAGTTCGGCTTTGCCACCGCGCCGCTGGTGGTGGAGGGCTGCATCATGATGCGTAAATGCCACCTCAACACCTGCCCGGTGGGCGTCGCCACGCAGGATCCGACATTGCGTAAAAAGTTCTCTGGTAAGCCAGAGCATGTGGTGAACTATTTCTTCTTTATTGCTGAAGAAGTGCGTCACATCATGGCGCAACTGGGTATTGCCAAGTTCAACGACCTGATTGGCCGCGCCGACCTGCTCGACATGCGCCAGGGCATCGCGCATTGGAAAGCCAGCGGCCTAGACTTTAGTCGCCTGTTCGCCATGCCCAATGTGCCTGACGATGTACCACGTTACCAGGTTGAGTCGCAAGACCACGGCCTAGAGCGCGCGCTCGATAATATATTGATCGCCAAAAGTCGCGCCGCCATTGACAAAGGTGAAAAAGTGCAGTTCATGGAAGTGGCACGCAACGTTAATCGTTCGGTCGGTGCCATGCTCTCGGGCGCGGTGACCCAGGTGCACCCAGAAGGGTTGCCCGATGGCACCATCCGGATTCAGCTTGAAGGCACGGGCGGTCAGTCCTTTGGCGCCTTCCTGGCGCGTGGCATCACCATGAACCTGATCGGTGATGCGAACGACTACACCGGTAAAGGCCTATCGGGTGGACGCATTGTGGTACGCCCAAGTATCGAATTTCGCGGTGACTCTGTACGCAACACCATCGTGGGCAACACGGTGATGTATGGCGCCACCTCAGGCGAAGCCTTCTTTAGCGGTGTTGCCGGTGAGCGTTTCGCGGTGCGCCTATCAGGCGCCACGGCCGTGGTTGAAGGTACGGGCGACCACGGTTGTGAGTACATGACCGGCGGCACGGTGGTGGTGCTCGGTAAAACCGGGCGTAACTTTGCGGCTGGCATGAGCGGCGGCATTGCTTACGTCTATGACGAAGATGGTCAGTTTGCCAGCAGCTGCAATACTGCCATGGTCTCGATGGAAAAAGTGTTGACCGCTGCGGAGCAGCAGCGCGTTTTGGAGGTGAGTCTCTGGCACGGCGGCCAAAGTGACGAGGTCCAGCTTAAAAAGCTGCTGGAAGACCACAACCGCTGGACTGGCAGCAAGCGGGCTCGTGAGTTGCTCGACACCTGGGCTGTTTCGCGCCTGAAATTCGTCAAGGTTTTCCCTAATGAATACAAACGTGCCTTGGGCGAGATTCATGCTAAAAAAGAGGCGCTGGCCTTGACCAGCCGTGCCAAAGCCGCGGTCAAAAAAGAAGCGACTGCTGCTAAGTAAGAAGCACACTGTTGTAACAAATAGGAAAAATTATGGGAAAAGTCACAGGCTTTATGGAGTTTGAGCGGGTCGAAGAAGGCTACAAGCCGATCGTCGAGCGTCTGAAAAATTACAAAGAATTCGTTGTCGGGCTCGACGACTCGCAGGCTAAGGTGCAGGCGACGCGCTGCATGGACTGCGGTACACCGTTTTGCAATAGTGGTTGCCCGGTCAACAACATCATTCCGGATTTCAACGAACTGGTGTACCAGGGGGACTGGAAAAATGCGATTGATGTGCTGCACAGCACCAACAACTTTCCCGAGTTCACCGGTCGCATCTGCCCGGCGCCGTGCGAAGCTGCCTGTACCTTAAATGTAAATGACGGCGCGGTAGGCATCAAGTCGATTGAACACGCCATCATTGACCGGGCTTGGTCCGAGGGCTGGGTTCAGCCTCAGTTGCCCAAGCTGAAAACAGGTAAAAAAGTGGCGGTAGTGGGTTCTGGTCCGGCCGGTATGGCGGCGGCGCAACAACTGGCACGAGTCGGCCATGACGTCACTTTGTTTGAGAAGAATGACCGGGTTGGCGGCTTGCTGCGCTATGGCATTCCCGACTTCAAGATGGAAAAGTCGCACATTGACCGTCGTGTCGAGCAGTTGAAAAAAGAAGGCGTGACAATTCGCACCAGCGTGCTGGTAGGGGCCTGGCCGAAAGACTCCAAGGTCATCAACTGGGCCAAGGAAACAATTTCTGCGGTGCAGTTGCAGAAAGACTTTGACGCGGTTTTGCTGACTGGTGGCGCTGAGCAGTCGCGTGACCTCCCGGTCCCGGGGCGTGAACTTGAAGGCGTTCATTTCGCCATGGAGTTTTTGCCCCTGCAAAACAAGGTCAACGCCGGTGACAAGCTTAAGGGCCAGTTGCGGGCCGATGGCAAACACGTTATCGTCATTGGTGGTGGCGACACCGGCTCGGACTGTGTTGGCACCAGCAACCGTCATGGCGCGGCCAGCGTGACCCAGTTTGAGGTAATGCCCCAGCCTCCGCTGGAAGAAAATCGTCCGATGACTTGGCCTTACTGGCCGCTCAAATTGCGCACCAGCTCTAGCCATGACGAGGGTTGCTCGCGTGAATTTGCGATCTCAACGAAGGAGTTCATCGGTGAGAAGGGAAAAATTACCGGCCTGAAAACGGTTCGCGTTGAATGGCAAGACGGAAAAATGGTCGAAGTTCCGGGCAGCGAGCAGGTTCTGCAAGCCGATCTGGTGCTGCTGGCCATGGGTTTTGTTAATCCGGTGGCGACCGTCCTGGAGGCCTTTGGCATCGACAAGGACAACCGGGGCAACGCTAAAGCCACGACCGAGTTCACGGGAGGTTACGCCACCAACGTCCCCAAGGTCTTTGCCGCCGGCGACATTCGTCGTGGTCAGAGCTTGGTGGTTTGGGCGATTCGGGAAGGCCGCCAGGCTGCCCGCTCAGTCGATGAGTTCCTCATGGGTGAAAGCGAATTGCCGCGTTAAGGTGCCGTCGATGACGGACCGGGCATGACCCTGTAGGGGCCGAAGTCCGGGTAATCCCGTATGATTCAAAGCCCGGCTAGCCCCCGGCCTTTGTTTTTATAATTGGTTAATGGTTCAACCTTCACAATCTTTAGTCGAATTGCGAAATCTCTCCTTCGGGTATGGGGATCGCGTAATTTTGGACGACATTTCTCTGTCCGTGCCACGAGGCAAGGTGACGGCGCTGATGGGGGCCTCAGGCGGTGGCAAGACCACCGTGCTACGTCTGATCGGCGGTCAGAACCGGGCTCAGTCGGGTGCGCTGCTGTTTGACGGCGAAGACGTCACGCCCATGAGCCAGACGCAAATCTATGCGGTACGCCGTCGTATGGGTATGTTGTTTCAGTTTGGCGCCCTGTTTGCCGACTTGTCAGTATTCGAGAACGTGGCGTTTCCGCTGCGCGAGCACACCGATTTATCAGACGTCTTGATCCGCGATATTGTGCTGATGAAGCTGAATGCGGTGGGTCTGCGGGGAGCGCGTGACCTCATGCCCAGTGCCCTGTCTGGGGGCATGGCGCGGCGCATTGCGCTGGCGCGTGCGATTGCACTGGATCCGGAACTGGTGATGTACGACGAGCCTTTTTCTGGCTTGGATCCGATTTCCTTGGGTACGGCAGCGCGATTGATTCGTGAACTGAATGACTCTATGGGGCTGACCAGTATTTTTGTCTCACATGAACTGGCGCAAACTTTTGCGATTGCAGACCACGTGATTATTCTGGCTAACGGCAAAGTGGCGACCCAGGGGACGCCCGAGCAGGTGCGCCAAAGCACCGATCCACTGGTTTACCAGTATGTGCATGCCCTGCCCGATGGCCCGGTGCGCTTTCATTACCCAGGCCCTACGATTGCGGATGATTTTGGACGGGGAGCGGCCTGATGAGTTGGTACAACCCAAGTGACATCGGTTTTGCCACGCGTCGTCAACTAGCCGATCTGGGGCAAGGCGCGCGACTCTTCGTTCGTTTGCTGGCGACCCTGGGTGGCAGCCTGAAGCGCTTTGGACTGATTCGCGACCAGATTCATTTTTTAGGCAATTACTCACTGGCCATCATTGCCGTGTCGGGCTTGTTTGTCGGTTTTGTCTTTGGCTTGCAGGGTTTTTACACCCTGCAGCGCTATGGTTCAACCGAAGCGCTGGGTCTGCTGG
>JBLHZH010000005.1:0-19740 GCA_047629695.1 Rhodoferax sp. | reverse complement strand
GCCACAAGGTCGCCTCAAAACCGGCACCCCTCCGCGCCTAGATGGCCGCTCAATTGATTTCAACAAGTGCACCGAGCAGCCGGGTGACGGTATGCCGGGCGGCATGAGCGCAGCCATGCCAGTGTTCAGTTTCATGGGCAAGGTGGCGCAGCACCCTGCACAAATGGCCTGCTGGATGACGCATACCAATGAACGCACTCACGACATCATTCGCAGCGGCTTTGACCGCAGCCCCATGTTCACCGGCAAGATTGAAGGCGTGGGCCCACGCTATTGCCCCAGCGTGGAAGACAAAATTAATCGTTTTGCCGATAAGGACAGCCACCAGATTTTTCTGGAGCCTGAAGGCCTGACGACCCACGAGTACTACCCCAACGGCATCTCTACTTCGCTACCGTTTGATATTCAATACGCGCTGGTGCGCTCTATGGCTGGGTTGGAAAACGCCCATATCATTCGCCCCGGTTACGCCATTGAGTACGATTACTTTGACCCGCAGCAGCTCAAAAACAGTTTTGAGACCAAGGCTATCCGGGGCCTGTTCTTTGCCGGGCAGATCAATGGCACTACAGGTTATGAAGAGGCGGCCGCCCAAGGCCTGTTTGCCGGCATCAACGCCGCCCTGCAGGCTGGTGCTAAAACAGCTTGGACTCAGGATATCTGGGTACCAGCTCGCGATGAAGCCTATCTGGGCGTACTGGTAGACGACCTCATTACCAAGGGCGTGACCGAACCTTATCGCATGTTCACCAGTCGGGCCGAGTACCGGTTGCAGCTGCGTGAAGACAATGCGGACCTGCGTCTGACCGAAGTCGGCCGCCAACTGGGCTTGGTGGATGATGCCCGCTGGGCGGCCTTCAGTCGCAAGCGCGAGGCTGTTTCACGTGAAACAGAACGCTTGCGGTCGATATGGGTGAGCCCCAAGAACCTGGCAGCTGCTGAAGCCGAGCGGGTACTGGGTAAGGCGCTTGAGCATGAATACAGCTTGGCTGACTTGTTGCGTCGCCCCGATGTCAACTACCTGGGGCTAATGTCTTTGAATTTGGGCAAGTTTGCAACCCCTGAGTTAGCCAGCTATGTTTCACGTGAAACGGATGCGCCAATGTCGCCAGAGGCAGTCCTGGCCGCGGTTGTGGTTGAACAAGTTGAAATCTCAGCCAAGTATTCGGGTTACATTGACCGTCAAAAAGATGAGATTGGTCGTGCTGCCTATTATGAAAATCTCAGATTGCCGGATGATCTAGATTATTTGCAAGTGGCCGCTATGAGCATCGAGGCTCGTCAGAAGCTGACCAAACATCGACCAGAAACCTTGGGGCAGGCCTCACGAATTTCTGGTATCACGCCAGCAGCGATCTCGCTGCTATTGGTGCACTTGAAGAAAAACAACTTTAAGGGCTTTGCTGTTCCGGCTCGTCTGACCCCTGTGGCGGTATCGGAAGACAAGGAACCCGTTTAATGCGTGACCTTGAGAAGTCTTTGCGTCAAGGTGTTGATGTGCTGGAGTTGTCGCTGAATGACCTGCAAATCGACCATTTGCTCGACTACCTGACACTGATTCAAAAGTGGACCAAGGTCTACAATCTGACCTCGGTTCGTGCCCCCGCTGATATGTTGACGCATCATCTGCTAGACAGTTTGGCGGTTATTGCGCCTTTGCGTCGCCAGTTTGCGGCCCTAGGGTCGAATGCTGTGCAGTCAAGCCCTGTGCACAAGCTACTGGATGTGGGCTCAGGCGCGGGTCTGCCCGGTGTGGTGATTTCGATTTGTTGCCCCGAGGTCTTGGTCGATTGTGTCGACACCGTCGCAAAAAAAGTTGCCTTTATCCGACAGGTCGCAGCAACCTTGAAGTTGTCCAATCTACGGGGTCTCCATGCACGGGTCGAAAGTTTGACTGATAAATACCCCGTCATCAGTTCCCGTGCCTTTGCCTCTTTGGCTGACTTCACGTCCTGGTCTTCTACGGCTCTGGCGGAGGAGGGTGTCTGGATGGCCATGAAAGGTAAGGTGCCTGACGAAGAGATAACAGTCCTGCCGAAAGAAGTGACAGTGTTTCAAGTCGAACAATTGCAGGTCCCTGGTCTTGATGCTGAGCGCTGCCTGCTCTGGTTGCGTCGTAGCAGGGCTGTGAATTAACCGTATGGCTGTTATTTCCCCATCGTTTTTCATTACAACGTAGGAAGCAAACCTGTGCAGCCAAGGCTTGTCGCCTGGCAGAGTCGACGGTGTATTTTCATCTTTTCGAGGAGGCACGACGCAGTAAGCCACGGGGTTTATGGATTGCCGCGCCGCGCTCGCAAAGACGAGTGCCTTGGTTGTCTCACGCCAACCAAGGCACTCGAAATAGCGCTTGGGTTGGGGATCCCCATCGACTTCTGGGCATTTGACAGTAGGAAGCGGGGGCGCATAGGCCCGTGCTCCAATCACTCCACTCCTGCACTTGGCATGCCCCTGTTCAAGGTCAGCGTGCGGTATCGAGTCGGATTCGGAAAATTCGCAAAGGTGAAGGCACTTTAATATGAGAACTCCATGTTTGGTGTAGTTGATTACGGCGGGTTTGTTGTCGCCATCATTATTTTTTTACTGATACCAGGTCCTGGTAATTTGGCACTGATCACCTCCACGAGCAAGGGCGGTATTCGCGGTGGCTTGGCTGCAACACTGGGCGTAATACTAGGCGATCAGGTGCTGGTGTGGCTGGCAGTAGCCGGTGCCGCGGCCTTGCTCGCTACTTACCCCGTCGCCTTCAATGTGGTGCAGTGGCTGGGCGCAGCCTATCTGGCCTGGCTGGGCGGTAAGATGTTACTGGCCAAGCGGGGAGTTGCACCTATTCTCAAAATCAAGTCGCGTCATTATTTGCGTCAGGCGCTGATGATCACCCTGGTTAACCCCAAGGCGATTGTGTTCTATATGGCTTTTTTTCCCTTGTTTGTGGACCCTGTGCGGCACCAGGGTTTGACAACGGTTGCCTTTATGGCGATGACTGTCGCGGCACTCACCCTGATGTATGGCTTGTCGATGGTGTTGTTGACGCATTACTTCGCCGAGCGTTTACGGGCTAATCCTTTGATCTCCAACGTGATGCAGAAGCTAGCAGGCCTATTTTTGATTGCTTTTGGTATCAAGTTGGCGCTATCCCGCTGAAGCTCGACCTTCTTGGTTTACATTTGCAAGCTGTTTCACGTGAAACAGCAGCTTCTTCATTTGACTTCTCCCCATTGCAGGTAAGTACTCCATGGCCAAAATATTTTGTATCGCCAACCAAAAGGGCGGCGTTGGCAAGACCACCACCACGGTCAACCTGGCGGCGGGTCTGGCCAGGCTAGGTCAGCGCGTGCTGATGATTGACCTTGATCCACAGGGCAATGCCACCATGGGCTCTGGGGTTGATAAGCGCAAGTTGGAACTCACGATTTATGACGTATTGATTGAGTCGGCCTCAGTCAAAGATGCGAGAGTGCAAAGCGACAAACTGATTGAAGCCGGTTGCGCCTACGATGTGCTGGGCGCGAACCGCGAACTGGCTGGTGCCGAGGTTGAACTGGTGACGCTTGAGCGGCGCGAAAAGCGCTTGAAAGAAGCGTTAGCAGAGGTCGATGCGGACTACGACTTTGTGTTGATTGATTGCCCGCCCAGTCTGTCGCTGCTGACGCTCAATGGTCTGTGCTGCGCGCATGGCGTGATTGTGCCGATGCAGTGCGAGTACTTTGCACTTGAAGGCCTGACCGATCTGGTTAACACCATTAAGCAGGTGCATGCCAACCTGAACAAAGACCTGTCCATAATCGGTTTGCTGCGTGTCATGTTTGACCCGCGCATTACCCTGCAGCAGCAGGTCAGCGAGCAACTTAAAACACATTTTGGCGGCAAGGTGTTCAATACCGTCATCCCGCGTAATGTTCGGCTGGCCGAGGCGCCTAGTTACGGCGTGCCGGGCGTGGTGTTCGACCCTGCGTCTAAGGGCGCGCAGGCATTCATCGTATTTGCCGAAGAGATAGTTGAGCGTATAAAAAATAAGGGATCAAAATGAATAGTAGCTCCTTAATTAATAGCATATGACGGCGCCCGCTGTTCTTATCCTGCCGGGTTGGCAGAACTCCGGCCTGACCCACTGGCAAAGTTGCTGGGAGGCCAGTCATGGCTATGAGCGTGTGCAACAACACGACTGGCTGCGTCCGTTGCGCGGCGACTGGATTGCCCGGCTGGAAGATGTCGTACTGGCGCAGAAGACGCCGGTGGTGTTGGTAGCCCACAGCCTGGGCTGTTTGCTGGTGGCAGCGTGGACCGCGCATTCGCGCAACACCCACCGGGTCAAGGCGGCGTTGCTGGTAGCGCCTGCGGATGTGACGCGTGAGGCCTTGCGCCCGGTGTTGTCCAGCTGGTCGCCGATCCCGATGCAAACCCTGCCATTTAACAGCCATCTAGTGGCCAGCCGCAATGACCCGTATTGCAGTTTCGAGCAGGCCAATAGCCTGGCTCGAGCCTGGGGGTCGATATTCACGGATGCCGGCCAGCAGGGCCATATTAATGGTGAGTCGAACCTGGGCGATTGGCCGCAGGGGCATGCGATTTTGATGAACTTGTTGAGGGAGAACTAAATGGTTACCAAAAAACCCAAGGGCCTGGGCCGTGGACTTGAAGCCCTGCTGGGCCCCCGGGTGAGCGAGGACCAGGACGCTGTTGCGCTGGCCGACAGCGGACGGCCCCATGCCTTGCTGCTTATTGACATGGTGGCGGGCCAGTACCAGCCCCGCACCCGCATGGATGAAGGTGCCTTGTATGAACTGGCTGAGTCGATCAAGGTGCAGGGCATCATGCAGCCGATTTTGGTGCGTCAGTTGCGCGACGGCATGAACCAAGGCAAATACGAAATCATTGCCGGCGAGCGGCGTTTTCGGGCCGCTAAACTGGCCGGGCTCGACAGTGTGCCGGTGCTGGTGCGCGACGTGCCCAACGAGGCCGCCGCGGCTATGGCACTGATTGAAAACATACAGCGTGAAGACCTTAATCCGCTGGAAGAGGCGCAAGGCCTGCAGCGCCTGGTGAAAGAGTTTGGCCTGACGCACGAAACGGCCGCGCAGGCGGTCGGGCGCTCACGCAGTGCTGCCAGCAACCTACTGCGTCTGTTGAACCTGGCTGAACCGGTGCAGACCATGCTGATGGCCGGTGATCTCGACATGGGCCATGCCCGCGCCCTGCTGGTGTTGGACCGGGCTCTGCAGATCACGGCGGCGAACCAGATTGCATCGAAAAAAATGTCGGTGCGTGAGGCTGAAAGTCTAGCCAAAAAACTCAGCGCCGACCTCACGTCGGTGCCTCTCAGGCTCAAGGCCAGCAAGTCGGGTGATATGAAGCGGGTGGAAGAAGAGTTGTCCGACCTGCTTACTGCAGCCGTCGAAGTACGTGTCAAAAAGCGCGTCAAACGGGCTGGTCGCATGGAAGACGTGGGTGAGGTCAGCATCCAGTTTGGCTCGCTTGAAGAACTCAATGGCTTGGTCGACAAACTTCGCCATGCCGGCATGCGCAGCCCCAGCCCTTAAAGGATGTGGCAATCACCAACAGAGCATCGTTTCTGCGAGGCCGCAGGCCGTGGCAGCCCATGACTTCCTGGATTGCTACGCTGCGCTCGCAAAGACGAACCAACCTCTTGGATTGTCACGTCGAGGCTCCTCGCAGAGACGAGCGGGTACTCGTCTCTGCGAGCGTAGCGCGGCAGTCCATGTCCCCGGGCTGCCTGCAAAGACGATCACCCTGAATGAGGTGGCTGCCTACTATCCCTTGGCCCTTGCCGGCCTTGCTGGCCTGGGGCAGCGCCTGGGCTCTGTTTCTGGGCTTGCAGCGTGTCGGGTTGGCCTCTTGGGCGGCACTCGCTCTGGCTTTTTTCTGGGGGCTGGCCTGTAGTGTGCTGGTGGGTGCACGCTGGCGCCGCATCATTGTTGCCTTGGGTTTCCCTTGGTCTCTCTGGTTGTCCGGTGCGGCGAGCCTGCCGTGTTGGGCCTGGTTGCTGCTATTGGCCTTATTGCTGCTGGTGTACCCCCTGAACGCCTGGCGTGATGCGCCGCTGTTTCCGACGCCCGTTCACGCCCTGTGTGACTTGGCGCTGCAGGCGCCGCTACCGAGTGGCGCCCGGGTGCTTGACGCCGGCTGTGGGCTGGGTGACGGACTTATTGCCTTGCGCGAGGCTTATCCACAAGCGCAGTGGCACGGTCTGGAGTGGAGTTGGCCTCTACGTGCCCTGTGCGCGTTACGCTGCCCCTGGGCGCGTATTCGCAGGGCTGATATCTGGCGTGCTGACTGGCAGCCGTATGACCTGGTTTATTTGTTTCAAAGGCCTGAGAGCATGGACCGTGCGGTCGCCAAGGCCAGCGCCGAGTTGCGGCCCGGGGCCTGGCTGGTGAGTCTGGAGTTTGAGGCGATAAGGTTCACGCCACAGGCCGTTTTGTACACCAGTGATGGCCGCCCGGTGTGGCTCTACTGCGCGCCGTTTCAAGTCAGCCAAGGGTCGCCGGAGTCAGCCTATAACGTAAAAATCTTGCCCGGGTTCATGATATTTTTTGGGTCCAGTGCCCGCTTGATGGCGCGCATCATGTCGACCGCGCCGGTGCCGGTTTCGGTCAGCAGGAAGTCCATCTTGTGCAGGCCAATACCGTGTTCGCCGGTGCAGGTGCCTTCGAGCCGCAGGGCCCGGTTCACCAAGGCATGGTTAAGTTGTTCGGCGGTCTCGCGCTCCTCGGGTTTGTCAGGGTCAATCAGGTAACCAAAGTGGAAGTTGCCATCGCCCACGTGGCCGACCAAAAAGTAGGGAATGCCGCTGGCGTCCGCCTCGGCCACCGAGTCCAGCAGGCAGTCCGCCAGACGCGAGATCGGCACGCAGGTGTCGGTAGAAATCGCGCGGCAACCGGGCTTGCTCTGGATGGCGGCAAAGTAGGCGTTGTGGCGGGCGGTCCACAGGCGGGTTCGCTCTTCTGGCGTAGTGGCCCATTCGAAAGCCGTGCCACCTAAATCGCTGGCAATTTCCTGAACGGTTTCTGCCTGCTCCTTCACGCTGGTGGACGAGCCATGAAACTCCATCAATAGCAGTGGCGTCTCCATCAGCCCGAGCTTGGCGTAGGTGTTGACCATGCGTACCGTGTTGGCGTCAATCAATTCCACGCGGGCAATCGGAATGCCCATCTGAATGATCTGGATGGTGCTGTGCACCGCTGCCTCAAGGCTGGAAAATGAGCAAATGGCGGCCGAGATTGCCTCGGGCAGCGGATAGAGTTTGACGGTGACCTCGGTGATCACACCCAGCGTACCCTCGGAGCCCACCATCAGGCGTGTCAGGTCGTAGCCAGCGCTGCTTTTTTTGGCGCGCGTACCGGTGCGAATGACCTCGCCGCTGGCGGTTACCACTTCAAGCGCGAGCACATTCTCGCGCATGGTGCCGTAGCGCACAGCGTTAGTGCCGCTGGCGCGGGTGGCGCTCATGCCGCCCAGCGTGGCGTCGGCGCCCGGGTCAATCGGGAAGAACAGGCCAGTGCTTTTGACCGCTTCATTGAGCTGCTTGCGTGTGACGCCGGGTTGCACCGTCACGGTCAGATCTTCGGCGTTGATTGACAGCACCTGGTTCATGCGACTGACATCGATGCTGATGCCGCCCTGCACCGCCAGCAAATGCCCCTCCAGCGAGGAGCCGATACCAAACGGAATCACGGGTACGTTGAACAGGCTGGCCAGCGTGACTGCGGCAGCCACATCCGCGGTGCTCTCGGCAAACACCACGGCGGCCGGTGGCGGTACCGGCGCGAAAGCCGACTCGTCGCGGCCATGCTGTTCACGCACCACCAGCGAGGTGGAGCAGCGTTCTTTGAAGCGTTGTTTGAGAGCCTCAATCAGGGCCGGTGAAATCTCGCGCGCCAAGATGACCGGGTGCGCCAGATGCGCGGTCGGGGTAGGTACGTTCATGGTGTGTCTCCAAGGGTCCGTAGGGTGTGGGTAGAAATTTACAAGTATCCCCTGTATTCACAGATCTGGAAATAACCACATACCCTCGGCTCGGCGAGGCTGCGGCCGTCCGTGACGGGGATGAATTACGTCATAACTGGCGTCATCACCCGTTCGTCCGACACATCTACCAACCAAAGCTGTGTGCACTGGTTTACGGCCAGTACCCTGTAACGGGCTGGTAATTGGGTAGAGAGGCTCTGGCGCATGGTGAGGCGCCGGACAAGTCTCCTGGGCGCGTGAGAGGGGCTTACATCCTAAGAGCCGTACGTCAGGCGCCCAATACCCCGACAATGGCCGCAATTAAAGGAGATTTTTCATGGGACAAAGACTGACACAAATTGCCACCCGCACCGGTGACAACGGCACCACGGGGCTGGGCGACAACACCCGCGTATCCAAAAACAGCCTGCGTGTGCATGCCATGGGGGATGTCGACGAACTCAACTCCCACATCGGCGTGCTGCTGTGTGAAGACATGCCAGACACTCTGCGCGCGCTGCTGGGCGAGATTCAGCACCAGTTATTCAACCTCGGCGGTGAGCTCTCGATCCCCGGTTTTGAGTTACTCAAGCCGGCTGCGGTGTTAGCCTTGGACGAAGCGCTGGCCGAGCATAACGAGGCCTTGCCGCGTCTGCAGGAGTTCATTCTGCCGGCCGGAAGCCGGGCTGCATCGCAAGCCCATGTCTGCCGTACCGTGGCGCGTCGCGCCGAGCGCATGGTGGTGGCACTGGGCAATGAAGAGGCGCTTAAAGACACGCCACGCCAGTACCTGAACCGCCTCAGCGACTTGCTGTTTGTGCTCGCCCGTGTGCTGAACCGCCACCGTACCGACGGCAGCGTGGGCGATGACGTTTACTGGAAGAGCGAGCGGCTGGCACAAGCAGCTCAGGATTAATCAGCCTTTGGGCGGGGACTCTGACAACCGTGCCAAGGTCAGCCCGCGCAGCCAGCGCGAACCTGGGTCCTGGTGGCAGCGCGCGTGCCAGTGCTGGTTGACCTCTGCCGCCCAAGGCTCAAGCTCTCTAACGTTGATGGCATGCTTGGGTGGTAACCAGCGTGAATACTTGAGTACCGTTTTAGCCCAAGTCGATGACGCGGCAAGGGCTAAGGCCATGATCGTCATCGTGGAAAGGGGACGGCGGCCGTAAAAAAAGGCAGTATTTGACACAACATGTCTACAGAGACATGGCTTCGCAGCCTGAATAGACTACGCACAAAAGGATTTTATTCAGAGTATTATTATGCTATTAAGTATAAATAAATACTAAAAAAATATTACCGTATTCCAGCTGATCTGCATACCAATAAATTGGGTGATGTGGTCCACGGTTTGTGCTGTCTGGGGAAGGGCAGTGCAGACGTAGAAGTCAGTGTTTTCGTCGATGGCTCATGCTCGCTGTGCCAACGCGAGATACGCACGCACCAGAAAATCTTGTCGTTCGTACACACACTCTGGATGAATCAATGTCGCTTCTGACCTGCATAAAAATACAATCGGGTGCCGTTATACCTAACTGACGCGTCAGATTTATGTCACGGTACGTGTGCCTATGGCACCAATCGGCTCACCGTATTTTTGGCGGTTCCCGTCTCAAGGGGCAAGCCCGGGTTGGTAGTGGGCACAAATGGTGTCAACCAGCGATTGCGCATAGGCGGGGAGCGCCTCTCGCTCGCGGGTCAGCACAAAGCGCTCGCGAACGCTCCAGCGATCGATCAGCTCGATCAGCGCCAGGTTCATGCCCTGCTGGTTGCGCCGTGCCGCGCTCTCGGGCACGATACCCACCCCCACGCCTGCGCCAATCATGCGGCACATGGCGTCAAAGCTGCTGAGCTGTACTCGCAGTTTGAGCGGTTTGCCAAGCTTGTCAGTGACCTGGGCCAGAAAGGTTTGCAATGTGCTGCCCTGTTGCATGCCCACGGCGTCTTCGTCCAGTGTGTCGGCAAAAGCGATGCGCTGGCGTTTGGCGAATGGGTGGCGGCTTGAGGCGACCAGCACCAGCCGGTCGGTACTGAAGTGAACCGCCTGCAGGCCCAGTGTGTCGATTTGGCTGGACACAATACCGATGTCGGCGCGACCGTCAAGCACGCCCCTCGCAATCTCAGGGTTCGGTTTTTCCTGAAGGTCGACGTTGACATTCGGGTTAGCCGCTAAAAATCCTGACAGAATTTCAGGTAAAAAATCGGTCACGGCCGTGGTGTTCGCAAACACCCGGACATGGCCGCGCAGGCCGCCGCTGTACTCCAGCAAATCAGTACGCAGTTGTTCGGTCTGGCGTAACACGCCGCGCGCGTGATGCAAGAAAGCCTCCCCGGGTGGCGTCAGACGAATGCCGCGCGCCTCGCGGTAAAACAGCGGCAGGCCGGTCTGTGTTTCTAGTGCCTTGATGCGCGCGCTGGCGGCGGCCAGCGACAGGTGCTGGCGCCGCGCCGCACGTGTCAGGTTGCATTCTTCGGCGCTCAGTACAAACAGGCGCAGGTCGGTCAGGTCAAATTGCATGGCGCCATATTAGTGCAACGCCAGGCTCGTGTTCGGTTTTGCCGAAGGCTTGGTTCTGAAATGGCAGATTGCGGCCAGCCTGAAAAGCCGCCATCATGCCCCGCATGACACTTAACCACGACATCCGCACGTTGGACTCCGCCACCCTGACGCACCTGCAACGCTGGGTTGGCAAGACCGAGACCCTGAACGACGATATCAGCGCCGCGCCGGTGCGCGGACTGTCCGCCACGCTGGACCGCGATGACCCGCCACCGCCGCCCGGCACGGTGGTACCGGCGCTGTGGCACTGGCTGTATTTTTTGCCACAGCCACTCCAGCGTGAAATCGGCCCCGACGGCCACGCCAAGCGCGGTGGTTTTCTGCCGCCCGTGCCGCTGCCGCGTCGTATGTGGGCCGGGGGTCGGTTGCAATGGTCTCCGCAGAACCCCCTTGTGGTGGGCGATGCCGTCCAACGCCTCTCAAGCATTGGCTCGGTCACGCACAAGGCCGGCCGCAGCGGCGACTTGCTGTTTGTGCTGGTCAAGCATGAAGTCCACAACGCCAAGGGCCTGGCCCTGACGGAGGAGCATGACATTGTTTACCGCGCTGCCACTCAGCCCGGCGACCCAGTGTCCGCGCCGATGTTGGCCGAGCCAGGCGCAGCCTGGCAGCGCAAGGTGGTGCCCAATGAGGTGCTGTTGTTTCGCTACTCGGCACTGACCTTTAACGGCCACCGCATTCACTATGACCGCAAGTATGTGACCGAAGTCGAGGGCTACCCCGGCCTGATCGTGCATGGCCCTTTGATTGCCACGCTGCTGGTCGATCTGGTGCGAGCCCATGCGCCGGGCGCTTTTATTCAGTCCTTCCATTTTAAGGCGGTGCGGCCCACCTTTGATCTGCACCCGTTCACCTTGCATGGCCAGCCCTCCGAGGACGGAAAAACCGTGCGCCTTTGGGCTGCAGACCATGAAGGCTGGCTCACCATGCAGGCGACCGCCGAACTGGCCTGACTTACACACCATTTACCAAAGCTATTTATGATCAAAACCACCCCCGACCAATACCAAGACCTCCGCGACGCGGTACGCGCGCTGTGCGCTGAGTTTCCAGACGAATACCACCGCAAGGTCGACGGTGAACGTGGCTACCCCGAGGCCTTTGTCAACGCGCTGACAAAAGCTGGCTGGCTGGCGGCGCTGATCCCGACGGAATACGGCGGTTCCGGACTGGGACTGGCTGAAGCCTCGGTGATCATGGAAGAGATCAACCGCAGCGGTGGCAACGCGGGCGCCTGCCACGGCCAGATGTACAACATGGGTACGCTGCTGCGCCACGGCTCGATGGCACAAAAAGAGCTCTATCTGCCGCGCATCGCCAGTGGCGAGTGGCGCCTGCAGTCGATGGGCGTGACTGAGCCCAGCACCGGCACCGACACCACCAAGATCAAGACCAGCGCCGTTAAAAAAGACGGCCGCTACGTCATCAACGGGCAAAAGGTCTGGATTTCGCGCGTGCAGCATTCCGACTGGATGATTCTGTTGGCCCGCACCACGCCGCTGGCCGACGTTAAGAAAAAGAGCGAAGGCATGTCGATCTTCATGGTTGATTTGCGTCTGGCCGAAAAAACCGGCATGACGGTGCGGCCGATTCCCAACATGGTCAACCACGAGACCAACGAGCTGTTTTTCGAGAACCTTGAAATCCCCGAGGAAAACCTGATTGGTGAGGAAGGCCAGGGCTTCAAATACATTCTGGACGGCCTAAACGCCGAGCGCACGCTGATTGCCGCCGAGTGCATTGGCGACGGCTACTGGTTCATAGACCGCGTGACCAAGTACGTGAGCGAGCGTGTGGTGTTTGGCCGCCCGATCGGGCAAAACCAGGGCGTGCAGTTTCCGATTGCCGAAAGCTACATTGAAGTGGAAGCCGCCAACCTGATGCGCTTCAGGGCCTGTGAGCTGTTTGATGCCCACCAGCCCTGCGGCGCCGAGGCCAACATGGCCAAGTACCTGGCCGCCAAGGCCTCGTGGGAAGCGGCCAACGCCTGTATCCAGTTTCATGGCGGTTTTGGCTTCGCCAATGAATACGACGTGGAACGCAAGTTCCGTGAAACACGGCTTTACCAGGTAGCTCCCATTTCTACCAACCTGATCCTGAGCTACATGGCAGAGCATGTGCTGGGCATGCCGCGCTCGTTCTAAAGGATGGTAATGACCCGACCCCTCGACGGCATCACCGTCGTTTCTCTCGAACACGCGATTGCCGCGCCGTTCTGTACCCGCCAATTGGCTGACCTGGGCGCGCGCGTCATCAAGGTCGAGCGCCCCGGCGTCGGCGACTTTGCCCGCGCCTACGACACCCGCGTCAAGGGCCTGGCGTCCCACTTTGTCTGGACCAACCGCTCCAAGGAAAGCCTGACGCTGGACCTCAAGCAACCCGATGCGCTGGCGGCGCTGAAGCAGTTGCTGGACCAAGCCGACGTGCTGGTGCAAAACCTCGCGCCCGGCGCCGCCGCGCGTATGGGTCTGTCGTTCGAGACACTCAGTCAAGCGCACCCTAAGCTGATCGTCTGCGATATCTCCGGCTATGGCGAAGACGGCCCCTACCGCGATAAAAAAGCCTATGACCTGCTGATTCAGAGCGAGGCCGGGTTTTTGTCGGTCACCGGCACGCCCGAGGCGCCCGCCAAGGCTGGCAATTCGGTGGCTGACATTGCTGCGGGCATGTATGCCTACACTGGCATCCTGTCGGCGTTACTGCTGCGCGGCAAGACCGGGCAGGGCAGCCACATTGACGTATCGATGCTGGAGTCGCTGGCCGAATGGATGAACTACCCGATGTATTACGCCTACGAGGGTGCGCCGCCACCGCCGCGCTCGGCCGCTTCGCATGCCAGCATTTACCCCTACGGACCGTTTGACGCGGGCGATGGCGGCACGGTGATGCTGGGCCTGCAGAACGAACGCGAATGGAAAAGTTTTTGCGACAGCGTGCTGAAAGCGCCGGATCTGGCCGTTGATGCGCGTTTTGACAGCAATGCCAGACGCAATGAACACCGTGAAGCCCTCAAGGCGCTGATTGTTGCGGTGTTCAGCACGCTGACCACGGCGCAGGTCGAGGCCCGACTGGACGAGGCGCAAATCGCCAACGCCCGCATGAACGACATGGCCGGTCTGTGGGCGCACCCGCAGCTCAAGGCACGGGCCCGCTGGCAAGCCGTGGGCTCACCCGCCGGCGATATTCCGGCACTGCTGCCGCCGGGCCGCAGCAATGCGTTTAACTACCGCATGGACCCGGTACCAGCTGTGGGTCAGCACACCGAGGCCATCCTGCATGAGCTGGGGCAGGGCGATGCGCAGATTGCCGCACTGCGTGCATCCGGTGCCATTTGACAGCGATTTGATTGATAAAAGGATTTGTAATGACTACCGCTTCAGCCGAGCTGGCCGCCTTTGCTGCCCACTTGCGTTTCGACGCTATTCCTGAGCCCGTGGTGCGCCGCACCGAAGACTTGCTGGTTGACTGGTTTGGTTCAGCCGTGGCGGGCCATGGCGCGCGTGCGGTTGACAGCCTCACGCGCTTTGCGCAGACCATGGGGCCACAAGCGGTGCCGGGGACCTTGGCGGCCGGGCCATCCGAGGTGATCGTCAGCCGGGAACGCACCAGCCCCTACTTTGCCGCCATGGCCAATGCTGCCGCATCGCATGTGGCCGAGCAGGACGATGTGCACAACGCCTCGGTGTTTCACCCCGCTACCGTGGTGTTTCCGGCCGCACTGGCCACGGCCCAGGCGATTGGTGCCAGCGGCCAGCAGTTGCTGGCGGCCAGCGTGGCTGGCTACGAGGTTGGCATTCGTGTCGGTGAGTTTCTTGGTCGCTCGCATTACAAGGTGTTCCACACCACTGGCACGGCGGGCACGCTGGCTGCTGCTGCTGCCGTGGGCAACCTGCTGGGACTCAACCCGCAACAGATGCAGCATGCCTTTGGTTCGGCCGGCACGCAGTCGGCCGGGCTTTGGGAGTTTCTGCGCACGGCGTCTGACAGTAAGCAGTTGCATACCGCGCATGCGGCAGCGGCCGGCCTGATGTCGGCCTATCTCGCCCAAGACGGCTTTACCGGTGCGGCACAAATCTTTGAAGGCCCGCAGGGCATGGCCGCTGGCATGTCAACTGATGCCGATCCGGCCAAGCTCACAGACCGGCTAGGTACGCGCTGGGCCACGGCAGAAACCTCGTTCAAATACCACGCCAGTTGCCGCCACACTCACCCGGCGGCCGATGCGCTGCTGCAGGTAATGCAGGTTCATGGCCTCAAACCGGAAGATATTTCCCGTGTTATTACCCATGTACATCAGGGCGCCATCGACGTGCTGGGGCCGGTGCTGCGACCCACCACGGTGCACCAGAGCAAGTTCTCCATGGGTACGGTACTGGCGTTGGTGGGACGCTTCGGTCATGCCGGGCTGGTCGAGTTTGACCAGCATTTTCTGGATGACAGTACTCAAAGCCTGCGTGACCGTGTGACGATGAAATTGGATGCCGAAGTCGATGCCGCCTATCCGCAGCGCTGGATTGGCAAGGTCACCGTGCACACCACGCAGGGCCGGATCCTGTTGGGCCGGGTTGACGAGCCCAAGGGTGACCCTGGTAACACGCTGAGTCGTGAGGAGCTGACCGCCAAGGCGCTGCGTCTGGCGGCTTTTAGTGGCGGCGCCACACCTGATGAAATGCAGACCGCTGTGGCGACGCTGTGGCAGGTCGAGACATGGCCCCGAGTTGGCCATTTGCTGGCTAAGGCGGTATGACGATCGTGCCCAGCAACTTGCTGGCGCAGGCCCGCTCTTTTTTGTTTGTACCCGCCACCCGGCCCGAGCGCTTTGCCAAAGCGCTGGCGTCGGGCGCGGATGCGGTGATCATCGACCTCGAAGACGCGGTGGCGCCAGCCGATAAAGAGACGGCGCGGCAGACCTTGTTGCCCGCCTTGCTAGCGCTTGAGCCGACGCAGCGCAGTCGTTTGTTGGTGCGAATCAATGCGGCCGGCATGCCTTGGCATGCCGGCGATCTGGCTGTTTTAGGCCCACTGGTTTCTCAGGGGTTGGGCGCCGTCATGGTGCCCAAGGCCGAGTCGGTGGCCGGACTGGCCAAAGTGGCGGCAGCGGCAGGCCACTGCGCCTTACTGCCGTTGATTGAATCCGTGGCCGGACTCGACGCGGCCAATGCCTTGGCTGCCAGCCCGCAGGTGCTGCGCCTGGCGTTTGGGCACCTCGATTTTCAGGCGGATGCAGGCTTGGCCTGCGGGGCGGACGAGTCCGAACTGGTGCCGGTTCGCCTGGCGCTGGTGCTGGCCGCGCGTCGTGCTGGGCTGCCGGCGCCAGTGGACGGCATTTCACCCAGCACGCAAGATACCGCGCAGTTGATATCAGATGCAGCTCGCGGTCGGCGCGGCGGTTTTGGCGGCAAGCTGTGCATCCATCCGGGGCAGGTGGTGCAGGTCAATGTGGCGTTCACACCCAATGCCGCTGAACTCGATTGGGCGCAGCGCGTGGTGGCAGGGTTTGCGGCAGTGGGCGGTGGCGTATTCAGTCTGGACGGTCGTATGGTGGATGCCCCTGTGCTGCTATTGGCGCAGCGCACATTGACGCAGAGCCGCTTGCCTGTTTGAGCAGGAAAGGCCTGGGCTTGCGAATGCCGGTGTCTGGCTGCGGACGGGTATCTCCCGATGTGCAATATCGCAAGTTTGAACTATCATAAAATCAAGGATAGTGCCATGTTGGCTAAATTCAATAATTATGGAGACAAACATGAAAATTGCAAATCGTATGCGACGTCAACTGCTGGCCACGGTCGGTGTTATTGCTGGTGTACTTGCCATGCCGATGGTGGCATCGGCTCAAGATCCCATCGTGATCAAGTTCAGCCACGTCGTGGCTGACCAGACCCCCAAGGGTCAGGGCGCCCTGAAATTCAAGGAACTGGCCGAGAAAAAATTCCCAGGCCGGGTGCAGGTTCAGGTGTTTCCAAGCTCGCAGCTGTTCGGTGACGGCAAGGAACTGGAAGCACTGCTGCTCGGTGACGTGCAGTTGATTGCGCCTTCACTGTCCAAGTTCGACCGTTACACCAAGAAAATTCAGGTGTTCGATCTGCCCTTCCTGTTTGACGATATCGCAGCCGTCGATCGTTTTCAGGCCAGCCCCAAGGGTCAGGAGCTCCTGGGCTCCATGGTCAACCGCGGTCTGCGTGGCTTGGGCTACTGGCACAACGGCATGAAACAGATGTCGACCAACCAAGACAAACTGGTTCGCCCTGAAGACGTCAAAGGTCTGAAATTCCGTATTCAGTCGTCTGATGTGTTGGAGGCACAGTTCCGCGCTTTGAACGCCAGCCCGCAAAAAATGTCCTTCTCAGAGGTTTATCAGGGACTGCAGACCGGCGTGGTCGACGGCCAGGAAAACACCTGGTCCAATATCTATTCGCAAAAACTCTTTGAAGTACAAAAGACCATTAGCGAAACCAACCATGGTGTGATTGACTACATGGTCGTCACCAATGCCAAGTGGTGGGACGGGTTGCCAGCCGATATCCGTACGGGCCTGGGCGAAGTCATGGCACAGGCTACTGCGCACGCCAACAAGCTTGCAAATGACATCAACGAAGCTGATCGCAAGAAGATTGCTGATGCTGGCCGGGCCAAGATCCAGAAATTGACTAAAGCAGACGTGGCCGTCTGGCGTACGTCCATGGCGCCAGTCTGGAAGAAGTTTGAAGGCGACATCGGGCGTGACCTGATCGACGCTGCCATGAAGTCGAATCAGTAACCTTAAAACTACAGGAAGGGCCTGCAAAGCAGGCCCTTTTTTTTATCATGCGATTACTTGAGCAACTGGAGGAAGGTCTAATCACCTTCCTGATGATCGCGATGACGCTAATCACCTTCATGCAGGTGGTTGCGCGTTATGGCTTTAACTACAATTTTGTCTGGGCCCTCGAGTTGACCGGGGTCATGTTTGCTTGGCTGATTTTTGTCGGCATGTCTTATGGTGTGCGGGTAGGTGCCCACATTGGTGTCGACGCGCTGGTCAAGTCCCTCGGCAACAAGGCCGCTCGGGTCGTGGGCTCGCTGGCTGCTGTGCTGTGTGTCGTTTATGCCCTGCTGATCGTTTTTGGCAGTTTTCAGTATGTTAAAAAAATGTATGAGGTTGGCATTTTGATGCAGGACATGCCGGTGCAGAGCTGGATTCCGCGTGCGATTTTGCCGGTCGGTTTTTTATTGCTGGCGTTCCGTTTCAGCCAGGTGCTCTGGCGACTAGCGACGGGACAAGATGCGCATTTGCTTGGCGATGAGGCTAAGGAAGCGCTAAAGTTAAGAGAAGACGAGCCAAGTGGCGAGGTACAAAAATGACAATTGCTGCACTATTCATCTTGCTGTTCCTGTTTATGGGGTTGGGCATGCCAGTGGCGGTAGCGCTCGGTCTGTCCTCTATCCTGACCATTCTGATGTTTGCCCAGGATTCAATGGCTTCGCTGTCGCTCAAGCTGTTTGAAACCTCCGAGCATTACACCCTGTTAGCCATTCCCTTCTTCATTCTCGGCGGCGCCTTCATGACCACCGGTGGCGTGGCCAAACGCATGATCCGCTTTGCCAACGCCTGCATAGGACATTTGCGGGGTGGCCTGGCTATGGCATCGGTGCTGGCCTGCATGCTGTTTGCAGCGGTGTCTGGCTCGTCGCCTGCAACCGTGGTGGCCGTGGGTGCCATTGTGATCGCCGGCATGGTGCGGGCCGGCTATCCGCAGCAGTTCGCCGCGGGAGTGATTTGTAATGCCGGCACGCTGGGCATTCTGATTCCCCCGTCCATCGTGATGGTGGTCTATGGCGCGGCCACTGAAACGTCGGTGGGCAAGTTGTTCATGGCGGGCGTGATTCCCGGCTTGGTGCTGGGGCTAATGTTGATGGTGGCGATTTACTTTCGAGCGCGCTATCTGGATTTGCCACGGCAACCACGTGCATCCAGCGGCGAGATATTCAAGGCTGGTCGCGACTCGATGTGGGGCTTGCTGTTGATCGTCATCATTCTGGGTGGCATTTACGGCGGTGTCTTCACGCCGACGGAAGCGGCGGCTGTGGCAGCCGTGTATGCCTTCTTTATCGCGGTGTTTGTCTATCGTGACATTGGTATGCGCAAGGTGCCGCATGTGGTGCTGGAGGCTGGCAAGGTTACCGTGATGCTGATGTTCATTGTGGCCAATGCGTTATTGTTTGCGCACGTGCTGACCACCGAGCGCATTCCGCAGACCATCGCTGAGGCGATTATTGGCTGGGGTATGGAAGGCTGGCAGTTTCTGATCGTGGTCAATGTCTTACTGCTGATTGCCGGCATGTTCATGGAGCCTACCGGTATCATCCTGATTCTGGCGCCGATCCTGTTCCCGATCGCCACCCGGCTCGGTATTGATCCGGTTCATCTGGGCATCATCATGGTGGTGAATCTGGAGATTGGCATGGTGACGCCGCCCATCGGGTTGAACCTGTTTGTGACCGCGGGCATCACCAAGATGTCGATCATGCAAGTTGCCAAGGCCGCTTTGCCGTGGACGATGGTGCTATTAGTCTTCTTGGTGATGGTGACCTACATCCCTGCGATTACGCTGTTTCTGCCCAATCTGCTGTTCTAAGCAACGCCTTGCAGTGCCTGCCCATGCTATTTCGCGCATGGGCTTTTTTTATGAGCGCAGCGCGGCAATCCAGGGGTCACGGACTGCCCGTGACCTACGCTCTCACACAGGCGAATCTACGTCGTTGTTTTAACTAAGGAGTTTGTCACATGCCCCGTTCATATGCCCCCCTCAATCAAGCACTTTTTGACAAAGGTCTGAAAACTCGCCGCGAGGTGCTCGGTGCAGAGTACGTGGATGCCTCGATCAAGAACGCAACGGACTTCAATATCGATATGCAAGAGTTGGTCACCCAGTATTGCTGGGGTGATGTCTGGAATCGACCAGGTCTGGAGCGCAAGACTCGTTCCTTGTTGAACCTTGCCATGATTACCGCGTTGAACCGGCCTCACGAACTCAAGTTACATGTGCGCGGTGCCATCAACAACGGTGTGACCCAGGAGGAGATCAAGGAAGTCTTTTTGCAGGCTGCCATCTACTGTGGCGTCCCGGCTTCGATTGATTCTTTCCGGGTCGCTGCTGAAGTGTTCAAAGAGATGGAAATCCAAGAGAGCAAGAAGCCATAAAAGTACCATTGTCTCGGCGAGGCTGCAGGCC
>JBLHZH010000004.1:0-19791 GCA_047629695.1 Rhodoferax sp. | reverse complement strand
GGTTTTCAGAGGGGTACCGGTTTGACGTTGCGCCCAGACGGACGCCAGTTTGTTGTCCATCGCCCGCATGGCGCGCTTCAGCAACGCCAGATCGGTGCTGCCCTTGGCGTAGGTGTAAGTATCCGGAAAAAACTGCCCTTCCGGGTTTACGCCGGGTTTGTCCAAGCGCGCCATGATCTCATCAGCGTTCAGACTTTGTGTCTCCGGTTTGAGTTGCTCGGCATTTAACAATGCTGCCCGAACTTGTGAAAAAGTCCAGCCTTCCAGCAGCGTCATGGAGCGCAGGGCCTCATCGCCGCGTACCAGTTTGCTTAGCAGGTGGTAGGGCGTGAGGCCGTTCTCTATTTCGTAACTGCCAGCCCGGATCTGGCGTGATTCTCCGGACAGTCGAAACCACCAATACAGCAGAGTCGGATTAACTTGTGCGCCCGCCTTGCTGACGGCCTGGGCGACACCACGGGCCGAGGTACCGGGTTCAATTGACAGGTCAAGCGCCTCAGCGCTCTGATTCAGGCTGTGATGCAGCCAGCCTACTGCCCCGCCACCCAGCAGCGCAGCGAGTAAAAAAAACAGGGTAAAGAAACGACGCACGGCCCCACCATCTTCCAAGATAACAACACAGGATGATAATTCACGGATGAGAAAAATTTTGAATGGTGTCCTGCCCCTTACGCAATGGGGTGTTATTCGTGCCGAGGGCGCTGATGCGGCCTCGTTTCTTCAGGGGCAGCTGACCCAGGATGTCCTGTTACTGACGCAGGCCCAGGCGCGTCTGGCCGCCTTTTGTTCGGCCAAAGGCCGGATGCAAGCCAGCTTTTACGTGTTCAAACGCAGCCCCAGCGAAATTTTGCTGTTGTGCCGCCAGGATATTCTGGCGCCAACGCTGAAGCGCCTGTCGATGTTTGTCATGCGCGCCAAGGTGAAAATGACCGACGTTAGCGTCGATTACATGCTCTATGGTCTGGCGGGCGAGGCGGCCGTCAAGACGGAAGCCGGGTCACTGGCGGTCTGGGCCAAGGCAGATCTTGGTCCGGTCAGTGTGATGGGGCTTTACCCGGCAGACGGTGTCGCACGGGCGCTCTGGTTGGCTCCCCTGGCTACGCCCGTGCCCCTTGGGGTGTCGTTGAGTGCGCAAGACTGGGACTGGAGTGAGGTGCGCAGCGGCATTGCCATGATCACCAGTCCCATCGTTGAGGCCTTTGTGCCACAAATGCTCAACTACGAGTCGGTCGGTGGCGTCAATTTTAAAAAGGGCTGTTATCCCGGCCAGGAAGTGGTGGCCCGCAGCCAGTTTCGTGGCACCCTGAAACGCCGCGCCTACCTGGCGCACGCTGCCGCACCGATGGCGGTTGGCGACGAGGTCTTTACGGGGGCCGATGATGCCCAGCCCTGCGGCGTGGTGGCGCAGGCCGCCACCTGCCCGAATGGCGGTTTTGACGCGATTGTGTCTTTGCAGGTTGCCGCCTTTGAAGCCGGCGGACTGCATCTGGTCTCCGCCACAGGACCGGCGCTGGCGCTGGCGCCCGCGCCCTATCCCTTGCTGGCTGATGTTTAAAGCACGGCCTAAGTTGCCTCTGCTGTGTCGCTTGCCGTGAGCCGCCTGTCGGCGTATTTTTTGCTGGCCCTCAGCATGTCACTGGTTGGCAGTTATGTCGCCCTGTCCAAACCGCTGGTGCTGGCGCTGCCAGTATTCTTACTGGCCTGGCTGCGCTTTGGTATCGGCGGGCTGGCCATGCCCCACTGGCTGAAAAAGCCGGCCGGCGAACAACCCATGAGTCGTGCCACACAGAAGCTGGTCTTTCTCGAATCATTTTTGGGCAACTTTTTGTTTACCCTGTGCATGTTGTACGGTGTGAGCCTGACCAGTGCGGTATCGGCTGGTGTCATCCTGGCCGCGTTGCCGGCGGTGATTGCCTTGATGAGCTGGTTTTTTTTACGCGAGCGTCTAAGCCTGCGAGTTGGGGTCTCGATTGCTTGTGCCGCCTTTGGCATCCTGTTGTTTTCGATGTCAAACCCAGATCCTTCCCGCGTAGCAGTGGATGCCGTGTATGACTACAGGCTGTGGGGTAATCTGTTGGTGTTTGCGGCCGTGTTGTGCGAGGCTGCCTACGCCGTGATTGGTAAAAAATTGATTGGTACCCTGACGCCCAAACGCATTACGGCCCTGATCAACCTCTGGGGCTTTGCTCTGATGACGCCGCTGGGTTTGTATGCGGCCTGGCAGTTCGACTTTGCTACCGTGTTGCCTGCGACCTGGCTGCTGCTGGTGTTTTATGCACTGGCCGCGAGCGTGGTGTCGGTCTGGCTCTGGATGACGGGCTTGCAAACCGTGCCTGCGGCGAAAGCCGGTGTCTTTACCGTGATGCTGCCGATCTCGGCAGCACTGGTGGGCGTGCTGGTGCTGGGCGAGACGCTGCAAGGCCTGCAACTGCTGGCGTTTGGCGTGTGTCTGGCGGGCATGGTGCTGGCCACCCTGCCGGTGCGCGGTGAACTTAAATCAGGCAGCGCGCGCTAATGACGATACCGTCTTCATCGGCATAAAGCCAGTCACCGGGGCGAACCCAGACGCCTTGAATACGCACTGGCAGATCTTTAAGTCCCTGTTGGCGTTTCTCGGTCGGCAGCGGCATGCTGGCCAAGGCGCGGATACCGACGCCAAGCGCGCTGAGCTCTGCTACGTCTCGTACACACCCATCAATCACGATGCCGGCCCAGCCGTTTTTATGCAATGCCGCGCCGAGGTTGCCGCCCAGTAAAGCGCGGCGCAGGGAGGCCCCGCCGTCAATCACCAGCACTTTACCAACCCGCCCGGCTGCGGTTTCCTCAAAGCCGACAGTCTCCACAGCCGCCTTGACCAGGGAGTTGTCCTCAAAGCACTGAAGGGTGACGACTGGGCCTGAAAATTTGTGAACTTCACCAAAGTCTTTGAAGACCGGCGGTAAAACACGAAAGTCACCGGAGGTGTCGTTTTTGAAGAGGTCACAGAGGTCACAAGTCGCAAATACAGGGGTCATGGTCAGCTCTCCTTAAGTTAAAAAAATTGTAGACGCAGGAAAATTCAGTCAAATCAAGCAGTAAAAAAACACCCTTCTCCAATGAAATAAACACTTTCACCTATGGAAATGGCCAGATTCTCCAGTAGCATGGCGTTTGCCAGTGAAGATACTTTCTTCACTGCTGATTAATCAACATCCATAAGGACCCGACAACATGGTTACTGCAAAGAAAGCGCCGGCAAAAAAAGCTGCTCCCGCTCCAACAACAACAGCGGTTAAAAGCGTTGCTGCCGTCAAAACGGTAGCGGCCAAAAAAGCGGCTCCCGCAGCAGCAGCACCGGTTGCCAAGCGCGCCGTCAATGCCGCGTTCATGAAACCCCTGACCCCCAGCGCAGCCCTGGCGGCTGTCGTGGGCGCAACACCGCTGCCACGCACCGAAGTTGTCAAGCAATTGTGGGTCTACATCAAGAAGCACAAACTGCAGGACGAAGCCAACAAACGCAACATCAATGCCGATGCCAAGCTGAGAGAAGTTTTTGGTAAGGCACAGGTCACGATGTTCGAAATGGCCGGTCTGATCGGTAAACACCTCAAGTAATCTGCCTGCGCAGACCGCTTGAAAAGCCGGCTTTTGCCGGCTTTTTTTCAGGCATGATGGACCTGTTACTTTTGGCACTCACATACCACATCATGCTGCGTTTTTTGCTAACCCGTTTCAGCCTGATTATTCCGACCTTTATCGGTATGACTCTGGTTGCGTTCTTCCTGATTCGCATGGTGCCCGGCGATCCGATCGAAACCCTGGCCGGTGAACGCGGCATTGATGCCGCCCGCCATGCCCAGTTACTCACGGAATATGGACTGGATCGCCCCATTCTGGTGCAATACGGCGCCTATATTGGCCGCGTGTTGCAAGGCGATCTGGGTAAATCCATCATTACCCATGAGCCCGTGCTCAACGAGTTTCTGACGCTGTTTCCCGCAACCATCGAACTGGCTGTGTGTGCCATTTTGTTTGCCTTGCTTCTGGGCATACCGGCCGGCATTCTGGCCGCTGTGCGGCGCAACTCGGTGCTCGACCACGGCGTCATGGGGATCTCGCTAACCGGCTACTCCATGCCGATCTTCTGGTGGGGCCTGCTGTTGATTTTGTTGTTCTCGGTGCAGTTTGACCTGACCCCAGTGTCTGGGCGTATTTCTGTCATGCATTACATCGAACCTGTCACCGGATTTTTGCTGATAGACACGCTGCTGGCTGGCAACAAGCCGGCCTTCTGGTCGGCCGCCTCGCATCTGATTTTGCCCACCATTGTGCTCGGCACCAATCCGTTGGCGGTGATCGCCCGCATGACACGCTCTGCCATGCTCGAGGTGTTGGGTGAGGACTACATCCGTACCGCCCGTGCCAAAGGCCTGCCGGTGCTGCGGGTGGTGGGGCTGCACGCCCTGCGCAACGCCTTGATTCCGGTGGTCACCGTGATTGGCTTGCAAGTCGGTGTTTTGTTCACTGGGGCGATTCTGACGGAAACCATATTTTCTTGGCCCGGTGTCGGCAAGTGGCTAATCGAGGCGATTGGCCGACGCGACTACCCGGTACTTCAAGGCGGCATGCTGCTGCTGGGCGTCATCGTGATGATGGTCAACCTGTTGGTTGACGTGACTTACGGCATTATTAATCCGCGCATAAGGCACGAACGGTGAGCATTCAAATTCATAACCCCGAGGCCGAACCGCCCCGACCCCTGCGGGAATTCTGGGATTATTTCAGCAGCAACACCGGCGCGGTAGCCGGTCTGGTGGTGGTCGTATCCGTGCTGCTAATGGCCGCCTTTGCGCCCTGGATTGCACCTTATGCACCGGATTTAACCAACCCGTCGGTTTCTCTGACCCCGCCGTTCTGGCAGTCAGGCGGCTCCTCCGCCCACTGGCTCGGTACCGATGCGATTGGCCGCGACATCCTTTCGCGACTGATCTATGGCGCCCGCCTGTCACTCGCTATTGGCCTCGCCGTGGTGGCTGTTTCAGTGGTAGTCGGCACCATACTGGGGCTCACTGCGGGTTACTTTCGCGGCCTCTTCGAGATTGCGGTGATGCGCTTGATGGACATCATATTGACGCTGCCCAGCCTGCTGCTGGCGATTGTGATTGTGGCCATTCTGGGGCCCGGTCTGATGAACGCGATGCTGGCCGTAGCGATTGTGGTGCTACCGCACTATGTGCGCATCACGCGCGCCGCCGTCATCACCGAAATGTCAAAAGACTATGTCACTGCTGCCCGCATGAATGGCGCGGGCGCCTGGCGCTTGATGTTCAACGAGGTCCTGCCCAACTGCGCGGCACCGCTGATTGTGCAAGCCTCCCTGGGTATTTCCACAGCGATTCTGGACGCTGCGGCGCTGGGCTTTCTGGGCTTGGGCGCGCAGCCGCCCTCGCCCGAATGGGGCACGATGTTGGCCGATGCACGCGAGTTTGTCCTGCGCGCCTGGTGGGTGGTGACCTTTCCCGGTCTGGCGATTCTGTTCACCGTACTGGCATTTAACTTGCTTGGTGATGGACTGCGCGACGCCTTTGACCCCAAACTTAAACGCTGAAAGCTCACCCCCGTATGGCCCTGCTTGAAATTGAAAACCTGAGCGTTGAATTCCCTTCCAAAAACAGCGTCATGCAAGCTGTGGACGGTGTCAGCCTGAAACTCGAAGCCGGTGAAGTGCTGGGCATTGTGGGTGAATCCGGCTCCGGTAAAAGTGTCACCATGATGGCGCTGATGGGTCTCATCGCTTTTCCTGGCCGGGTCAAGGCCGACAAACTGCGGTTTGATGGCCACGATCTGCTGAATCTGTCCGCCGGTGAGCGTAACAAGTTGACCGGCAAAGATGTGGCAATGATTTTTCAGGATCCCACCACCAGCCTCAACCCCTGTTTCAGCATCGGTTTTCAGCTCGCTGAAACGCTCAGACTGCATTTGCAGCTGGATGCGAAGGCGGCCAAACGCCGCTCGATTGAACTGCTGGAGCAGGTCGGCATTCCAGCGCCGGAGGGCCGGCTCAAGTCCTACCCGCATCAAATGTCGGGCGGCATGAACCAGCGTGTCATGATTGCGATGGCGATTGCCTGCAACCCCAAACTCTTGATTGCGGATGAGCCCACCACTGCGCTGGATGTCACGGTTCAGGCCCAGATTCTTGATTTGTTGCGCAGTTTGCAAAAAGAGCGCGGCATGGCGCTGGTCCTGATCACCCACAACATGGGCGTGGTTGCCGAGATGGCACAGCGGGTGACGGTGATGTATGCCGGTCAGATCATGGAAGAGCAGCAGGCCCAGGACCTCTTTACAGCACCGCAACACCCTTACACCGAGGCCTTGCTGGCGGCATTGCCCGAACGCAGCGAGGGGCTGACCCGCCTGGCCACGATTCCGGGCATGGTGCCGGGCCTGTATGACCGACCCAGTGGTTGTCTGTTTGCCCCGCGTTGCAGTTATGCCGTTGACCGCTGCCGGGCTGAACGCCCGACGCTGCGGACCTGGCAGGAGGGCCAGGTGCGTTGTCATTACCCCCTGACAGCCCTTGCAGGCGTTGCCGCATGAGCGCCCTGATCGCTCCCGTAACCGTCGCCGGTAGCCCGGTAGTGGTGGCGCGCGATTTGCGCCAGGTGTACAAAATAAGCCGAGGGGTGTTTCAGGCGCCCGATCAGTTGCAGGCTGTCAGCGGCGTCTCATTCACCTTGCGAGCGGGTAAAACGCTGGCGGTGGTGGGCGAGTCCGGTTGCGGTAAGTCGACCCTGGCGCGTATGGTGTCACTGATCGAGACACCGACGGCCGGTGCGCTGGAACTGAACGGCGTAGCTGTGATGCAGGCCACGACCGCTGAGCGCCAGGCCTTGCGTCGCACCGTGCAACTGGTGTTTCAAAACCCCTACGGCTCCCTCAACCCGCGCAAAAAAATTGGCGCTATTTTGACCGCCCCGCTCGAAATCAACACCACTTTATCGGCCTCTGAACGCAATGAGCAGGCACGTGCCATGCTGGCGCTGGTTGGCCTGCGGCCTGAGCATTTTGAGCGTTACCCGCACATGTTTTCGGGCGGGCAACGCCAGCGCGTGGCGATCGCCCGTGCATTGATGCTCAAGCCTGCCGTGATTGTGGCGGACGAACCGGTCTCGGCGCTGGATGTGTCGATTCAGGCGCAGGTGCTCAACCTGCTGTCAGACCTGCAACAAGAACTGGGTCTGGCTTATTTGTTTATTTCGCATGATCTGGGCGTGGTGCGCCACATTGCCCATGATGTGCTGGTGATGTACCTGGGTCACGCGGTTGAGCAAGGCGAGAAAAAAACCATTTTTGCGCAGCCGTTGCATCCCTATACCCAGGCGCTGCTGGCGTCTACGCCCGACATTCGGGGCACGGGCAGCGGCCAGCAACGTATTGTGCTCAAGGGGGAGCTGCCCTCGCCCCTGAACCCGCCCACTGGTTGTGTTTTTTCAACCCGCTGCGCGCATGTCATCGCGCGCTGCCAGGCTGAGCGCCCAGTGCTGCGTGAAATGGCCGGTCGTCTAGTGGCATGCCATGAAGCCGAACAATTTATTCACCCCGCTGCTGTGCAGCCTTAACCCAGAGGAGTTTTTACGATGATCCCATCAAAATCAAGCGCTCGCCGGAAATTTGATTTCAAGCCCGCGGTGTTGTGTGCGCTGGCGCTGCCCGCCATACTGGCACTGACGCCCGTGTCCGCCAAAACGCTGGTGTTCTGCTCGGAGGGAAGCCCTGAAAATTTCGCCCCGAGTATCAACACCACCGGTACCTCCTTTGATGCCAGCACGCAGATTTACGACACTATTGTTGGCTTTGAGCACGGCGGCACCCAGGTCGTCCCCGGTCTGGCGGAGCGCTGGTCGATTTCAAAAGACGGCAAGGAGTACACTTTTTTTCTGCGCAAGGGCGTCAAGTGGCACAGCAATAACAGCTTTAAACCATCGCGAGATTTCAACGCCGACGATTTTATTTTCTCGATTGAGCGCCAGTGGAAAGAGTCCGACCCTTACTACAAGGTCACCAGTTCAAACCACTCCTACTTCAACGACATGGGCATGCCCAAGCTGCTGAAGTCGGTTGACAAAATTGACGAATACACCGTCAAAATCACCCTGAACCAGGCTGAGGCTCCGTTTCTCTCGAACCTGGCCATGCAGTATGCGGGCATTCAGTCCAAGGAATACGCCATCGCCATGCTGAAGGCTGGCACGCCTGAAAAAATTGACCAGGACCCGCTGGGTACCGGCCCGTTTCAATTGGTGCAGTACCAGAAAGATGCCTTGATTCGCTACAAGGCTTTCCCGCAATATTGGGCGGGCAAGGCCAAGATTGACAACCTGATCTTTGCCATTACCCCCGATGCATCCGTGCGCTGGGCCAAGCTGCAAAAAGGCGAATGCCATGTCATGCCGTATCCCAATCCGGCCGATGTGACGGCGATTCGCAAAGACCCCAATGTCACGGTGCTGGAGCAACCGGGTTTGAATATCGGCTACCTGGCCTACAACACGACCAAGAAACCGTTTGACGATGTCCGCGTACGAAAAGCCATCAACATGGCCATCAACAAGCAAGCCATCATCGATACGGTCTATCTGGGGACTGGCGTTGCCGCTAAAAACCCGATTCCACCGAACCAGTGGTCGTACAACAACGCCATCAAGGACGATCCGTTCGATCCGGTCGCAGCCAAGAAATTATTGGCCGACGCGGGTCTGGCTGAGGGCTTTACAACCGACTTGTGGGCCATGCCGGTGCAGCGTCCCTACAACCCGAATGCCCGACGGATTGCCGAACTGATGCAGGCAGATCTGGCCAAAATTGGCGTTAAGGCTGAAATCAAGAGTTTTGAGTGGGGTGAATACCGCAAACGCATGCAGGCCGGCGAGCACCAAATGGGCATGCTGGGCTGGACCGGTGACAACGGCGATCCGGATAACTTTTTGAACACCTTGCTGGGCTGCACTTCGGCTCAGAGCAATGGCTCCAACGTGGCCAAGTTTTGTTACAAACCGTTTGAGGACCTGATCAGCAAAGCCAAGGTTGAGTCAAGCCAGGCGGCACGTGCCAAGCTGTACGAAAAAGCGCAGGTGATATTCAAGGAGCAGGCGCCCTGGTTCACCATCGCCCATGCGGTGCAATTAAAGCCGGTGCGCAAGGAAGTGATTGGCTTCAAACTGAGTCCGTTCGGACGGCATACCTTCTACGGTGTCGACATCAAGGAATAAGCGCAAGTCGAAACTATAAAAAAGCCGGATCAACCCGGCTTTTTTTACGTCTGATGGGCTCTGCGGACTATTTCAAGCCTTGCAGGCGTGTTTGTGCCGCTTGCGTGATGGCAGACAAGGTACCTCGGGTGCTGATTACTTGGGGATCCAGCGTGACCTCGATCAGCGTGCCCTCGGGGCGTGCCAGTGCCGCCAGCAAAGCGGGCTCGAACTCGGCGGTCCGGGTGATGCGCACACCAGCGTAACCGTAGGCGCGTGCCAGCGCGGCAAAGTCCGGGTTGGTCAACTGGGTTCCGGTGACGTGTTGCGGATACTCCCGCTCCTGGTGCATGCGAATGGTGCCGAACATGCTGTTGTTGAGCAGTACGATGATGGTTTTGGCATCGAACTGGGTGGCGGTGGCGAGTTCCTGGCCATTCATTAAAAAGTCACCGTCCCCGGCGATGGTGAACGCCAGCCGTCCGGTCGTGATGGCGGCAGCAATACCGGCGGGCACGCCATAGCCCATGGCGCCATTGGTGGGGGCCAATTGCGTTTTAAAACCCTTGACCAGTCCGTGGTGGCGATAAAAACGATGCATCCAGCTAGCAAAGTTACCGGCGCCATTGGTCAGCACGGCGTCCGTTGGTAAATGCTTTTGCAGTGTGGCCACCAGCGCCGGCATATCAATATCACCCGGCAGGGTTTGCGGCTGCAGATTGGCCAAGTAATCGGCGTGGCAGTCCTGAGTCCAAGCCTCCCAGGTCAGCGTGGGCGGGGCGCTCAGCACTTCGAGTGAGCGAGCGGCCGCGTTCATAGTGGCATTGATGGCCAGGTCGGCCTGGTAAACACGATTGAGTTCTTCGGCACTGGCATGAATATGCACCAGTTTTTGTTTTGGTTTAGGTGCCTCAAGCAGGGTATAGCCAAGGCTGGTCATCTCACCCAGACGCGGGCCAATGGCCAGAATCAGGTCGCTGTTTTTGATGCGCTCGGCCAGGCGTGGGTTGATGCCGATGCCGACATCGCCTGCATACTGGGCATGGTGGTTGTCAAAGGTATCCTGAAAACGAAAGGCATTGCCCACCGGCAACTTCCAGTTTTCTGCAAAACGCTGCAGGGCCTGGGCCGCCTGCACGGTCCAGCCCCCGCCGCCAGCAATGATCAGGGGCCGCTCGGATGCCAATAGCATCTCGCGCAATGTGCGCAGGGAACCGGGGTCACTCCAGGCTTCGACTGCCTCGACGCGTGCCAGGGCTTGTGGTATTTGGCCAGTGTGGACATCGGGCACGACCCATTGGGTCAGCATGTCTTCCGGCAAGACCAGCACCACCGGGCCGGGCCGGCCATTCATGGCGGTGGCAAAGGCCCGCGCTACATATTCGGGGATGCGGCGGACGTCGTCAATGCGCTCCACCCGCTTGGCCATGCCTTTGGTGCTGGGGCCAAAAAAACTTTGGTAATCGACCTCCTGAAAAGCTTCGCGGTCGCGCGTGTCGCTGGCCACATCACCAACAAATAACACCATAGGGGTAGAGTCCTGAAACGCCGTGTGAACACCAATTGAGGCGTTGGTGGCCCCTGGCCCCCGGGTGACAAAGCAGACCCCGGGCCGTCCGGTCAACTTGCCATGTGCCTCGGCCATGAAAGCGGCCCCACCCTCTTGGCGATTGATGATGAAGCGGATACGGTCCTGGTGCAAATGCATTCCGTCCAGCACCGCCAGGTAACTCTCTCCCGGCACGCCAAAAGCATGGGTGACGCCCTGGGCAATCAGGCATTCAACAAGGAGGTGGCCGGCAATTTTTGTGGTCATGGGTGTATTGTGTCGTATCGTGTCGTTAAAAATTAATCAGGCCATCGCGGTGCGTGGCGTCGCTCTCTGGCCCACGCCCCGTGCAGCTCCCCCGCTGAGCAGCAAGACCAGTGCGGCGCCATACAAGGTGGCACCATACCAGCCCCAGTGCATAAAAGGCATGGAAGCTGCCACTACATAGTTGCTGTGGTGGGGCCTGACCGCAATGAGGCCCTCACCAGCATGCCGGCGGCACCGCACAGCCTATAGGCCGTCAGTGTCACGGTGGCCGCCTCAAAATTCACGCTGTGCATGACCTTGAGAGTGGAGACCGAGAAGTTCTGCACCACGGCCAGTGTCATGGTGGAGAGTAAAAACAAACTGAAACACCACCAGACCACGGGCAACTTCATAAAAGCCAGGCCATATTCGGCCGTGCCATCAACCTTCGGGCTCATGACCCTTGTACTTAATTTTTCGCGCTTCAAAACTAGCCAGACCAGAATGCCCAATTACATTAACGTCGCAGCAAAGTAAGCCGTTCGCCAGGGGGTCAGGCTACTGAGGGTGAGAAAAAAAGACCGAGGCGGCGACCCAGCCCAGATTACCGACCAGGCCATGGGCACTGGAGGCCTAACGAAGCCGGGGGGTGGACACCTGCTGATTCAAAATAGTGACGCTTATTAGGTGAAAAATCGTCGTCTCAGCGAGCGCAGTTTTATAGCCTCAGCTGGAGGCGATCCGCTCGAAGCTGAACTGACCGGGCGAGTGAATCGTATCGACATCAACCGGAATCACATCTTTAGGCAGAAACTTGCCTTCGAGCAGCATCTTGGACAGTGGGTTTTCAATACGCTGCTGAATGGCGCGCTTCAAGGGGCGGGCGCCAAACACCGGATCAAAACCGACCTTGGCCAACTCGGCTAAGGCCGCTGGCGACACGTCAAGCGTCAGGTCCATTTTCGCCAGACGGGCTTGCAACACCTTGATCTGGATAGCGGCAATCTCGGCGATGTGGGTGGCGTCAAGCGCGTGGAACACCACTGTCTCGTCAATCCGATTTAAAAACTCGGGACGAAAGTGATTTTTAAGCTCCCCTGTCACGGCGTCCTTGATGTCGTCGCTGTCCTGGCCTACCATCGACTGAATGAGGTGGGAGCCAATGTTGCTGGTCATCACAATCACCGTGTTCTTAAAATCCACGGTACGGCCCTGGCCGTCGGTCAGGCGACCGTCATCAAGCACCTGCAGCAGTACATTAAACACATCAGGGTGGGCTTTTTCGATCTCGTCCAGCAGCAGCACGCTATAAGGTTTTCGGCGCACGGCTTCAGTCAGATAACCGCCCTCCTCATAACCGACATAGCCGGGGGGCGCACCGATCAAACGCGCTACTGAATGCTTTTCCATGAATTCACTCATGTCGATGCGCACCAGATGGTCCTCGGAGTCGAACAGAAAACCGGCCAGCGCCTTACACAATTCAGTCTTGCCAACTCCTGTGGGTCCCAAAAATAAAAAGCTGCCGGTCGGGCGGTTCGGGTCGGACAAGCCGGCCCGTGAGCGCCGGATCGCATTGGCGATCGCGACAATGGCCTCCTCCTGCCCGACCACACGCTGGTGCAGTTTGTCTTCCATTTGCAACAATTTGTCGCGCTCGCCCTGCATCATCTTACTTACCGGAATACCGGTAGCGCGACTGACAACTTCTGCGATTTCTTCGACCCCCACCTGGGTGCGCAACAAGCGGGGTGCGGCGTCTTCGCCGCGTGTTTCTTCTCTTGCCTGAACTTCTTTCAGCCGTTTTTCCAGCTCGGGCATCTTGCCATATTGCAGTTCGGCGACCTTGTTGAAGTCGCCCTTGCGAGTGAACTCCTCAATCTGAAACTTGAGTTTGTCAATCTCCTCGCGGACCTGGGCGCTGCCCTGAGCGCTGGCTTTTTCGGCTTTCCAGATTTCGTCCAGATCGGCAATTTCTTTTTGCAGCTTGTCGATCTCATCGTTGATCAACTCAAACCGTTTTTGCGAGGACTCGTCTTTTTCACGTCGAACCGCCTCACGCTCGATCTGCAACTGAATCAGTCTGCGGTCTAGCTTGTCCATCACTTCCGGCTTGGAGTCCATTTCGATCTTGATTTTGGAAGCGGCCTCATCAATCAGATCAATTGCCTTGTCAGGCAGAAATCGGTCCGTAATATACCGGTGGCTGAGTTCGGCTGCGGCCACAATGGCGGGGTCGGTAATGTCAACGCCATGGTGCACCTCATAGCGCTCTTTCAAACCGCGAAGGATGGCAATGGTGGCCTCTACCGAGGGCTCACCGACCAGTATTTTCTGAAAACGCCGCTCTAGCGCCGCGTCTTTTTCGATGTATTTACGGTACTCATCGAGCGTGGTGGCGCCGACACAATGCAACTCACCACGGGCCAGCGCAGGCTTCAGCATATTGCCTGCATCCATCGCGCCTTCGGCCTTGCCAGCACCCACCATGGTGTGCAGTTCGTCAATAAAGACAATCGTCTGACCTTCGTCCTTAGCCAGGTCTTTCAGAACATTTTTGAGGCGTTCCTCAAACTCGCCGCGAAACTTGGCACCGGCCAGCAGCGAGGCCATGTCGAGTGACAGCACGCGCTTGCCCTTGAGCGAGTCCGGCACCTCGCCGGCCACAATGCGTTGCGCCAGACCTTCCACAATCGCTGTCTTGCCGACACCCGGCTCGCCGATCAGCACCGGGTTATTTTTGGTACGCCGCTGCAGCACTTGGATGGCGCGACGAATTTCGTCGTCACGGCCAATCACCGGGTCAAGCTTGCCAAGACGGGCACGCTCGGTCAGGTCGACACAGTATTTTTTAAGCGACTCACGCTGGTCTTCAGCGTCAGCACTGTCAACATTCTGGCCTCCGCGCACGGTGTTGATGGCAGACTCCAGTGACTTGCGTGTCAGTCCGTTCTCCTTGACTAGGCGCCCAATGTCCTGTTTGCTATCCGTCAACGCAAGCAGAAAAAGCTCACTGGCGACAAACTGGTCGCCGCGTTTCATGGACTCCTTTTCGGCCGCTTGTAGCAGCGAGACCATGTCACGCCCGACCTGAACCTGTTCATGGCCCTGCACCTGGGGGAGTTTTTTCAGGGCGGTCTCGGCGGCAGCCAGCAAGCCTGCGATATTCACACCAGCCCGCTGCAACAAGGCCTTGGGGCCATCATCCTGGCACAGCATGGCAGCCAGCACATGGGGCGGCTCAATGTAGGCATGGTCATTGGCCAATGCCAAGGTCTGGGCCTCGCTCAAGGCCTCCTGAAACTTGGTCGTGAGTTTATCGATTCGCATGTCAATCCTTAAAGTTACCCGACAGCTTAAGGCTGGTTTATGGTTTTCAAGGCTTGACCTAAGTCATTCAGTTGTTAAAAATTATGAATCAGGCAGTCAAAGCTGCCACAAGAGGTCAGTGGTTGAGCGCCACGATACCCCATTTAGCCAGGGCCACCTCGTCGCTGACCCGGGCATCAACCCAGCGCGCACCGTTTGCGGTCTGTTCCTTTTTCCAGAATGGCGCTTGGGTTTTGAGGTAGTCCATCAAAAACTCGCAGGCTTGGAAACTCTCGCCCCGGTGCGCCGAGGTCACGACTACCAGCACAATTTGATCAAGTGGTGCCAACACACCGATGCGGTGAATGACCCTGGCGCCCAACAAGTCAAAGCGTTGGTATGCCGCATCGATCATGGCTTCTATGGCTTTTTCAGTCATACCGGGGTAGTGTTCTAGTTCCATACTGCTGATGGCACCCGGGGTGCTTGCCGTGCGATCGCGTACCGTGCCAACAAAACTACAGACCGCACCGACGCGGGCGTTGCCGGCGCGTAAGACTGCAATCTCGGCACTCACATCAAAATCGTTGCTCTGAATGACCACCCGAGGTAGGCGTACTTGGGATGTGTGGGCCGTCATCCTTAACCGCCTGTCACTGGCGGGAAAAAAGCCACCTCAGCGCCGTCAGTCAACGCGGCTGCATCATCGCTCATGACCTGATTCAACGCCATGCGCAAGCTGCGCCCGCGCGCCAGGCTAACGGCAAGGACGGCGTCTAGAGCGATCAGCTCGTCACGCAAAGCCCCTAGCGTTATCGCAGAGGTCTCGATTTGTTGACCTGAGCGACCCAAGTCCTCACGAATGGCCGCGAAGTATTTGACTGAAATTTTCATCCCATCACCTCACTAAAAGGAATAAACCGAACCAGGTCGCCATGAGCAATGGTTTGGCCTGCCGGGTTATCCACCAGGCCATCAGCCCAGACGGCGGAGGTCAGGACGCCCGAGCTTTGGTTGTCAAATAAAGCCAGCCCGCCCGCGGCATTGCGCCGGGCTCGCAAAAACTCACGCCGTTTGTCGCCTCGAGGCCAGTCGAAATGGGCGGGCAAGGTTATGGCTTTTGGTGTTACCTGAGTCACACCTTGTAACTTTAGCAGGAACGGGCGTACCAGCAGCAAAAATGTGACAAAACTAGAAACCGGATTCCCCGGCAGGCCGATAAAATGGGCTGTCTGCACCCGGCCGTAAGCAAAGGGCTTGCCAGGCTTGATGGCGATTTGCCACAGGTTAAGCGTGCCCAGCGACTGTACTGCCGGTTTGATATGGTCTTCTTCGCCCACTGAAACCCCCCCGCTGGTCAAAATCAAGTCATGCTGCTGGGCGGCGGTTTGGAGCGCCTGCACCGTGGCTTCCAGTCGGTCCGGTACGATGCCCATGTCGGTGACCTCGCAACCCAGACGCTGCAACAAGGCACGTAGAAAAAAACGGTTCGAGTTATAAATCAAACCCGGTTTCATTTGGGCGGGAGCTATCTCGCCCGGCATCACCAGTTCATCGCCAGTGGAGAACAGGGCGACGCGCGGACGCCGCAGCACGGGCAGTCGGTCCAGGCCAATGCTGGCGGCCAGTCCCAGTGCGGCCGGGTTGAGTCGTGTGCCTTGTGTTAGTACGACGGCGCCCAGGGTAACGTCTTCGCCGGCATGCCGAATCCATTGTCCAGGTGCTGGCGCTGTTTTGATGCGCACATGGGGTGTTGCTCCAGTGTCTGCCGCCAGCAAGTCGCAGTCTTCCTGCATCACCACAGCATCGGCGCCGGGGGGAATCGGGGCCCCGGTAAAGATGCGGGCGGCACTGAGTGGCGCCAATAGGGTGCCGCTGGCACCGGCCGCGATGCGCTGAGACACCTGCAGAAGGCCCTGCGCGGGCGCCAAATCCGCGCAACGTAACGCATAGCCATCCATTGAGCTGTTGTCTTGCGGCGGCACCTGCAGGGCCGACACCACGTCCTGCGCCAGTACTCGACTATCGGCATCAAAAGTGAGCACTGATTCCTGCTCATCCAGGGCACTGGCGAAGTCCAGCAGCTCGGTCATGGCATCGTCAAGCGACTTCAGAGGTTGACGGGGTGCGTTCATACAAAAATTTCCTGTGGGTAATCAAATCGGGATTGATGGGCGATCAACCAATGTGACAGGGCGTGGGCGTCGTTGATATCCAGTACCGGGCGCTGAGTTGGAGAGGGCAACGCCATCGGTGAGTCGGTGGCAATCGCGACCACCAAAGGATCGTCCGGGTAGCGGGCAGGCTTGCCAGAGACCGCCCGCCAGACCTCCACCTTGCTTAAATCAGACTCCTTGAAGCCTTCCACCAGCACCCAGTCAACGCCGTTGTCGAGCTCGGCAATCAATTGGTGGACCGACAGTTGGGTCGGCTGCTCAAACTCGCGTATAAGGGCCAAACGTTTGTCCGAGGCGACCACCACTTCAAAGGCCCCGGCTTCCCGGTGTCGGTAGGTGTCTTTGCCGGCATGGTCAATATCAAATCGGTGGTGGGCATGTTTGACGACTGACACGCGCAGACCCATGAGGCGAAACTCAGGTATCAAGCGCTCCACCAGCGTCGTTTTTCCAGAGCCGGAATACCCGGCAAAGCCAACTACCTTCATGCGCAATGCCGTACGATATAAGCTTTGACGGCGTCCACATCCGGCGTCATTCGGACCACGCGCTTGGGCAAGGCCTCGATTCCGATAAAGCGTTCCGGCCGATCGGGCTCCTGCCCCAGGGCTTCCACAATGGTCGAGGCGAACTTGATAGGCAAGGCCGTTTCCATTACCACCATGGGCTGGTCGGGCTGCCGGTAGTCTTGGGCTACTTTGAGGGCATCGGCGGTGTGGGTATCCACCATCACGCCAAATCGCTCGTAAGTGGTACGAATGGTGGCTAGACGGTCGGTATGGGTGCTCTTACCGCTGGCAAAGCCATAGCGCACATTGGCTTGCTGGAAAGCCGGGTCGGCGCTCAAGTTGAAACGACCGTCGTGCGCCAGGGTCTCACCAAACAGCGAGCGCACGCGCGTGCCGTCACGCCCAAGCAGGTCAAATACAAAGCGTTCAAAGTTGGAGGCTTTGGAGATGTCCATCGATGGGCTGGAGGTCTCATGGGTGTCCGCGCTGCTGCGCACACGGTAGATGCCAGTGCGAAAAAACTCGTCCAATACATCGTTCTCGTTGGTCGCGACCACCAGTTTATCGATAGGCAAGCCCATCATACGAGCCACATGGCCTGCGCAAACGTTGCCAAAATTACCACTAGGCACGGTAAAGCTGATTTTCTCAAGGCTGTCCTGCGTAGCCTGAAAATAACCGGCAAAATAATAAACCACCTGCGCCATCAAACGCGCCCAATTGATAGAGTTGACGGTACCGATTTTGTACTTGCGTTTGAAGTCCAGGTCGTTGGAGACCGCCTTGACCAGGTCCTGGCAATCGTCAAACACGCCGTCTATAGCGATGTTGTGGATATTCTCATCCATCAGGCTGAACATTTGTGCCTGCTGGAATGGACTCATGCGACCAAAGGGGCTGGTCATGAAGACGCGCACCCCTTGTTTGCCGCGCATGGCGTATTCGGCTGCGCTGCCAGTATCACCGCTGGTTGCACCCAAGATATTGAGGCTTTCTCCGCGCCGTGCAAGCTCATACTCGAACAGATTGCCAAGCAGCTGCATCGCCATATCCTTGAAGGCCAGCGTCGGGCCGTTGGACAGGGCTTGAAGGTATAGCGGTGGCGTGGTGCTACCAGCCTCCGCCAGGCGCTTGAGCGGTACGATTTGCGGGCTGCCAAAAACCGTTTCGGTGTATGTCTTGGCACAAATCATCTTCAAATCACCGGCCGGAATGTCGTCGATGTAGAGCGAAAATACCTCAAATGCCAGCGCGGCATAGCCCTGTTCAAGGTAAACATGGCGCCAGCGTTGCAGTTCAGTGGGGCTGACCTGCGGGTAGTACTCGGGCAGGTAGAGGCCGCCATCGGGCGCCAGACCTTCCAGCAGAATTTCACAAAACCGTTTGCGCCCAGATAAGTCGTAGGCGGGTGCGCGTGTGGAGAGGTACTTCATCAGGCCAGTTCTTCCTTGCGAATGCGGGTAATCGTGGCCAGCACGCTGGGTAGCGCCTGCATCTGCGCTATGGCGGCATTCATTTGGGATTCGACACAGTTGTGAGTCAAAAAAATGAGGTCGGTTGAGGTGGCTCCCTCGCCGCCCACCTCGTCAGCTTCACGTTGCAGCACGGCGTCAATGCTGATGTCAGCCAAGGCCAGGATGCCGGTGACCTTCGTCAGCACGCCGGCCTCGTCTGCCACGCGCAGACGCAAGTAGTAGCTGGTGACCACTTCACTCATGGGAAGCACCTGCAGATCGCTGATGGCGTTGGGCTGAAAGGCCAAATGCGGCACCCGGTTGAGCGGGTCTGCAGTATGCAAACGGGTAATGTCCACTAGGTCGGCGATGACCGCGCTGGCGGTTGGTTCGGCGCCGGCGCCCTTACCGTAATACAACGTCGTACCGACGGCATCGCCTTGCACCATCACCGCATTCATGGCACCTTCGACGCTGGCAATCAGGCACTTGGCCGGCACCAGGCAAGGGTGCACACGCAGCTCAATACCTTTCAGGGCGCCGGTGTCCTTGTCCAAGTTGCGCTTGGTAATACCCAGTAACTTGATGCGGTAGCCCAGTTGCTCGGCATACTTGATGTCGACCGTGCCCAGCCGTGTTATGCCTTCGACATAAGTTCGCTCGAACTGCACCGGAATACCAAACGCAATCGCCGACATCAGGGTGATTTTGTGGGCGGCATCGACACCTTCAATGTCAAAGGTTGGATCGGCTTCGGCGTAGCCCAGACGTTGCGCATCTTGCAGCGCAACAGTGAAATCCACGCCTTTATCGCGCATTTCAGATAAGACAAAGTTGGTCGTGCCGTTGATGATGCCGGCTACCCATTGAATGCTGTTGGCCGTCAGACCTTCACGCAAAGCCTTAATGATGGGGATGCCACCGGCCACGGCGGCCTCAAAGGCCACCATCACCCCTTTGGTCGAAGCTGCTGCAAAGATTTCAGTGCCGTGCACGGCCAGCAACGCCTTGTTGGCGGTGACCACGTGTTTGCCGGCGGCAATGGCCTCCAGCACCAGGGTTTTGGCAATGCCGTAGCCGCCAATCAGCTCTACCACAATGGCAATATCGGGGTTGGCAATGACGGCGCGCGCATCCTGCACTACTTGCACTTTATCGCCCACTAGGCTTTGGGCCCGTTCCACATCAAGATCTGCCACCATCGTGATCTCCAGGCCACGACCAGCGCGACGCTTGATTTCTTCCTGGTTGCGACGCAGCACGTTGTACGTGCCTGAACCGACAATACCCATGCCCAACAGACCGATTTGAATT
>JBLHZH010000003.1:0-20066 GCA_047629695.1 Rhodoferax sp. | reverse complement strand
CCATGCGGTGACCCGATACGTTCAGCACATCATCGATACGACCAGTGATGCGGAAATAGCCACGGTCTTTGCTGCGCACCGCGCCGTCACCGGCCAGGTAGACCGTGCCGCCGAGTTCTTCGGGGAAATAGCTCTTCTTGAAGCGCTCGGGATCATTCCAGATATTGCGAATCATTGATGGCCAGGGGCGCTTGACGACCAGCAGACCACCGGAGCCGTTGGGCACATCGTTACCGGCCTCGTCCACGATGGCGGCCATGATGCCGGGCAACGGCAGTGTGCAACTACCGGGTACCAAGGGGGTGGCGCCGGGCAGTGGGGTGATCATGTGCCCCCCGGTTTCGGTCTGCCAGAAGGTGTCGACAATCGGGCAACGCTCGCCACCGATGTTTTTGTAGTACCACATCCAAGCTTCGGGGTTGATGGGCTCACCCACCGAACCCAAAATACGCAGGCTGCTCAGGTCGGAGCGGTCGGGGTGCACTTTCTCGTTGGCCTCGGCCGCCTTGATGAGCGAGCGAATGGCCGTGGGTGCGGTGTAAAAAATCGTGCACTTATGGCGCTCAATCATTTGCCAGAAACGACCAGCATCCGGAAAGGTCGGGATGCCTTCAAAAATGATCTGCGTAGCGCCAGCGGCCAGCGGACCGTAGGCCACATAAGCGTGTCCGGTAATCCAGCCAATATCAGCCGTGCACCAGAATACATCGGCGGGTTGCAGATCGAAAGTCCAGTCCATCGTCAGCTTGGACCACAGCATGAAGCCGCCGGTCGAGTGCTGCACGCCCTTGGGCTTGCCGGTAGAACCCGAGGTAAAGAGAATAAATAACGGGTGCTCGGCACCCACCGCCACCGGTGCGCACTCGGTGCTGTAGCCTTGCAGGGCCTCGGTAAATGTTTTGTCGCGTCCTGCCACCATGTTGCAGGCAGTTGCCGTACGCTGGTAAACAAACACGGTCTTGATGGACTCGCAGCCACCCATGGCCAAGCCATCGTCCACAATCGCCTTCAAGGGCAGCTCTTTGCCACCGCGCATTTGATAGTTGCAAGTGATGACAGCCACGGCACCCGCGTCAATGATGCGTTCCTGCAGCGCCTTGGCCGAGAAACCGCCAAACACCACGCTGTGGGTGGCACCAATACGGGCACAGGCCTGCATGCCGATCACGCCTTCAAGCGTCATGGGCATGTAAATCAAAACCCGGTCGCCTTTTTTGATGCCATTGGCGGTCAGGGCATTGGCAAACTGACTGACTTTGGCAAGCAGTTCCTTGTAGCTGATCTTGGTGACGGTACCGTCGTCTGCTTCAAAGATCACGGCAGTCTTGTTCTCGACCGGGGTTCCCATGTGCTTGTCCAGACAGTTGGCGGAGGCATTCAGTTCGCCATCTTCAAACCATTTGTAAAACGGAGCGTTGGACTCGTCCAGCGTCTTGGTAAAAGGCTTGCTCCACAAAACGTTCTCACGCGCCAGCCGAGCCCAGAAACCCTCGAAATCTTGCTCGGCTTCGGCGCACAGTGCGTTGTAGCCTTCTATACCGGAAATGCGGGCGGCCTTGACCATCGCTTCAGACGGGGGGAAAACGCGGTTTTCAACCAATACGGACTGAATAGCGGAAGAGGGTGCGGTCATGTGTAAGTCTCCTTTAATTAGTAAAAGCTATAGCAGACTGTCAACTCTGGCACTTACATGCCACTGACTGACAGATGTTCAAACATTACAAACCTTGTGGGTTCGGGTCAAAATTTACGCCCATTTACAATCTCAGGTTCGAGACCCCCGCAAGATCATTTATGACCGCACCCATTGTAGAAAAAGCACGCCGTCTCCGGCCTATTCCCACTTTCATCTTTGCCAGTCGCTGGCTACAGTTGCCCCTATACGTCGGCCTGATCGCCGCGCAAGGCGTCTATGTCTACCATTTCTGGGTCGAGCTGATTCACCTGCTGCAAGCCATTTTTGGCAGCCAAGATGCCTTGCAAACCCTAATTACCAGCATTGGCTACAAAGCCGATGTGCAGGTGACCTCGCTCAACGAAACCATCATCATGCTGGTGGTGCTGGCGCTGATTGATGTGGTCATGATCTCCAACCTGCTCATCATGGTGATCGTCGGCGGTTACGAAACCTTTGTCAGCCGTATGGATCTGGAAGGTCACCCTGACCAGCCCGAGTGGCTCAGCCATGTAAACTCCTCCGTGCTCAAGGTCAAGCTGGCCACGGCCATCATTGGCATCATTTCGATCCACTTACTCAAAACCTTTATCAGTGCCGCCAATTACGACGTCAAAGTGCTGATGTGGCAGACCATCATTCATGTGGTTTTCTTGCTCAGTGCCTTGGCCATTGCCCTCACCGACAAAATCATGTCACCCAACACGCCCGACCATTAAGGTCGGACATCAAATCGATGGCGGGTACACAAGTTGCCCGCCGGATAACTCCACTACCTGATCGGATATGACACCGTGTTGCTGATCATCATTTTATTGCCACTGCTGTTGGGCACGCTATTGACAGGCTGGTCTGGTGCCCTGCCCTCTACCCACTCCCGCGCCCGTACCGCCTGGTTGGCGGCCGCTGTGACCGCCACCAGTCTGGGGCTGTTGCTATTGCAGACGCCGGCCATCATGGGTGGTGAGGTGTTGCGGAGTTTTACGCCCTGGGTGCCTGAAATTGGCTTGAATCTGGGTCTACAACTTGACGGCCTGTCGCTCATGTTTGCGTTGCTGATTACTGGCATCGGCCTGTTGATCATTATGTATGCGCACCACTACCTGGAGGCCCACGACCCGGTCGGCAAGTTTTACAGCACACTGATGCTGTTCATGGCCTCGATGCTGGGCATCGTGCTGTCCGACAACCTGCTGCTGCTGATGGTGTTCTGGGAGTTGACCAGCATCTCGTCATTTTTACTGGTGGGCTACTGGAAACACCGGGCCGATGCGCGGGCCGGTGCCCGCATGGCGCTCGCCGTCACCGGTGGTGGTGGCTTGGTCATGCTGGGCGGCTTTGTGCTGCTGGGGCAGATTGCCGGCACTTATGAGTTGAGCCAGATGCTAACCCAGGTCGACCTGGTTCAGGCCGATGCCCGCTACCCGGTGGCACTGGTCCTGATTCTGATCGGTTGCTTCAGCAAAAGCGCGCAGTTCCCGTTTCACTTTTGGTTGCCGCAAGCGATGGCGGCCCCGACCCCGGTGTCGGCCTACCTGCATTCGGCCACCATGGTCAAGGCCGGCATCTTTTTGATGGCACGCCTCACCCCGATCATGGGTGGCACGTACTTATTTACCGGTATTGTGACCACCATCGGTCTGTTGACGTTGTTGTTAGGCGCCTTCATTGCCATCTTCAAGCACGACCTCAAGGGCCTGCTGGCTTACTCAACCATCAGCCATTTGGGACTGATCACGTTTTTGATCGGACTGGGTACTCCGCTAGCTGCTATGGCGGCAGTGTTCCACATCCTGAACCACGCCTGTTTCAAGGCTGCGCTGTTCATGACAGCCGGCATCGTCGACCATGAAACGGGGACCCGCGACATGCGCCAACTCGGCGGGCTGTGGCGGCTGATGCCCTGGACCGCGACGCTGGCCATGGTAGCGACTGCAGCGATGGCCGGTGTGCCCCTGTTTAACGGCTTTTTATCCAAAGAAATGTTTTTGACCGAGGCCGTCACTTTTGGCCAGGCCGGTGGATGGCATTGGCTGGTACCGGCTGTTGCCACCCTAGCCGCGCTGTGCAGCGTCGCCTACTCGGTGCGCCTGGTGCATGACATCTTCTTCAACGGCAAACCACACAATCTGCCCAAGGCTCATCCGCATGATCCGCCAATGGGTATGAAAGCGCCGGTGGCTTTGCTGGCTGTCATCTGCGTCGTGGTCGGCATTGTGCCCGCGCTCACGCTAGGGCCGCTGGTCCAAGTTGCTACCACGGCAATGCTGGGTCAGGCGCCACCCACTTACCAACTGGCGATCTGGCATGGTTTTAATTTACCCCTGCTATTGAGCGTACTGGCGCTGGGCGGCGGCACGCTGCTGTACTTTGCCCTGGCACGCGGCAAGCGACTACATCAGATCAATTCTGAAGACTGGTTTGGCCGCGTCACTGGCATGAGTTTCTATACCCGGGGCATGGCACAGTTGCTGAGCAGCGCCGGGCGCATCACAGCCTTGCTTGAAGTGCGCTCGCTGCAGCGTTACCTGGCCTGGATGCTGATCGCCACCGTGGTGGTGACCGGTGTCACCCTGCTCGCCGGTGATGCACCAGGCACCGGATCGCGCACGTTGCTGCCGGTATCACTGCCGGCGCTGGTGCTTTGGGTCATCCTGCTGGCCGCTTGCGGCTGGCTCGCGCTGCGCCACCACGACCGCTTTCAGTCGGTGATTGTTACAGGCGTCATTGGGCTTGTTACCGCTTTGTGTTTTGTGGGTTTTTCTGCCCCTGACCTGGCCTTGACCCAACTCACGGTCGAAGTTGTCTCTACCGTATTGCTGCTAATGGGACTGGCCCTGCTGCCCAGCCAGACCCCGCATGAGTCTTCAAGCGCACGCCGCTGGCGCGACGCCTTGCTGGCGCTGGCGGGGGGTGCCGGTCTGGCCTGGCTGGCCTGGGTCATGCTGACGCGTGATCACGACTCCATTGCCTGGTACTTCCTCAACCATGCGGCCATTGCTGGGGGCGGTACTAATGTGGTCAATGTCATTCTGGTGGACTTCCGGGGCTACGACACCCTGGGTGAAATCACCGTGCTGGGAATTGCTGCCATCGGCGTGCTGGCCCTGATGGACGGCATGCGCACCCGGCGTCCGTCGGCCGACGCCGACGGACAAGCCTGGACCTTTGCCGCCCAGCCGCTGATGTTGCGAGTCGCCGCCCGCATGGTGCTACCACTGGCGCTGATCGTCACGCTCTACATCTTTATGCGCGGCCACAACCTGCCAGGTGGCGGCTTCATTGCCGGCCTGATTACAGCGGTAGCGCTGGTGTTGCAGTACATGGCCCTGGGCCAGTCGCGCGCTGAGATCTTGCTGCAAGCCAAGGGAGGTCGCCTTTTTGTGCGCTGGATCGGCATCGGCCTGGGCATTGCCGGACTTACTGGCATTGGCGCTTTTGTTTTTAGTCAACCGTTTCTGACCAGCGCCCACGGTCACCCGAGCGTGCCCCTGTTGGGCCAGCTGCCACTGGCCACCGCAGCGCTGTTTGATTTGGGCGTCTACATCACAGTCGTCGGCGCCACGCTATTGACCTTGTCGACACTGGGCGCAGTCACCCGTGAAGCGCCCAATGCGCGCCGTACATCTACTGGAGAGCCGTTATGAGCCTCGAATTTTTGGTCGCCTCCGGTATCGGTGTCGTGACCGCAACCGCCCTGTATCTGATATTGCGCGGACGCACCTGGCCGGTTGTGCTGGGCCTGTGCCTGCTGGGTTACGCCGTGAATGTATTCATTTTTGCCATGGGCCGGCTCTGGCAAGATGCGGTGCCGATTCTCTCGGCCAGCGGTCAGGTCGCCGATCCGCTGCCGCAGGCACTGGTACTGACCGCCATCGTGATTGGCTTTGCCACCACCGGCTTTGTCATCGAGATGGCCTTGCGCAGTCGCCATGAAACCGGCACAGACCAGGTCGACGGACAAGAGCCCGGCCGGCACGCCGCTGAAGACAAAACGGCATGAGTGACATGTTGACCGGTTTATTTTCAAGCCACCTGCCGGTGCTGCCGGTGCTGCTGCCGCTGTTCACCGCCGTGGCACTGTTACTCATGGGGGATGACGGCGGCCAAGCCAGCCATGCCGGTCCGCGGCTACGCCGTGCCCGTCTGCTGAGCCTGAGCTCTACTGTTTTTGTCGCCCTGCTGGCGTGGCGACTCATAATTGAGGCTAACGACGGCGCCCTGACGGTTTACCCCCTGGGCGGCTGGCAGGCCCCGTTTGGCATCGCTCTAGTGATTGACCGTTTGAGTGCCCTGATGCTGGCCCTAACTTGGACCATTGCGGTGCCGGTACTCTGGTATGCAACAGGCGGCTGGGATGCCCATGGGCGCTACTTTCATGCGCTGTTTCAGTTTCAGCTGATGGGGCTATCGGGCGCCTTTATCACCGGTGATCTCTTTAACCTGTTTGTCTTTTTTGAGGTCCTGCTGATTGCCTCCTACGTCTTGCTGGTCCACGGTCAGGGCCGAGAACGCTTCCGATCGGGCGTGCATTTTGTCGTGCTCAACCTAGCGGCATCGGCCCTCTTTTTGGTCGGACTGGCGCTGATCTATGGCACCACCGGCACCCTCAACATGGCCGACCTGGGCATCCGCGTACCGCAACTCGGGCCGCAGGAGGCCACGCTACTAAAAGCCGGCGCCATGGTGCTGCTGATTGTGTTTGGTATCAAGGCCGCCATCGTGCCACTGTATCTGTGGTTGCCCGGCACCTATGCAGCGGCCAGTGCGCCGGTGGCCGCCCTCTTTGCCATCATGACTAAAGTCGGCGTCTACAGCATCATCCGGGTACATGCCGTGATTTTGGGTGAGGGCGGCGGCCACGCCGCTTTTGCCGTCGAACCCTGGCTGCTGCCGATGGCGCTGCTGAGCATCGCGGTCGGCGTGTTGGGCGCGCTGTCTGCGCACAGTCTGGCTCGGCTGGTGTCTTACCTCACGATTGCGTCAGTCGGCACCATCCTGGCGGGCATTGGCCTGTTCACACCCGAAGCGATGTCAGCTGCGCTGTACTACATGGTACACAGTACTTTGGTGATATCAGCCCTGTTTTTGCTGGTCGAACTAATTGCTGCCCAGCGCGGTGATGTGGGAGACCGCCTGCAACCCGCCGCCCCCATGGCGCAACCGGTGCTACTGGGCCTGATGCTGCTGCTGGGTGCCGCCTCAGTCGCCGGTCTGCCACCGTTACCCGGCTTTCTTGGCAAGGTCATGATTCTCCAGAGCGCCTCCGCCTCCCCGGCGCAAGTCTGGATCTGGACGGTGGTGCTGATGGCAGGGTTTCTGACGCTGATTGGTCTGGCGCGCGCCGGCTCAATCCTGTTCTGGAACGTCCTGTCTAGCGACGCATCTCAGGTACCCGCCGGCCACAGCTGGCGCCTCACCTCGGCGACACTCGGCCTTATGGCCCTGAGCCTGCTGCTCGCGGTGGCAGCGTCACCGATGAAACGCTATACCGATGCCACCGCGCGGCAACTGACTGACCGCGCCAGCTACGCCGAAGCTGTTCTGGGCGCCATGGCGGGCGCCACCACTCGACCTTACCGGGGCGGCGAAGGCGAGGTCAAACTACCTAACCAAGGTGCGCAACCATGACGAAAAAACTGTGGTTCGCCCACCCTTGGCTGAGTCTCTTGCTGGGCACCAGTTGGTTATTGCTGCAACACTCGCTAGCAACAGTCCACCTGCTGTCGGCGGTTTCGCTGGGTCTGCTGCTGCCTCGGCTGCTGCACGACTTTCTGCCCCGCCCGTCGGGCCTGCGTCTGCGCCTACGGCCCGCGCTACGCCTGTTTGTCGTGGTTTTATGGGATATTGTGCGCTCCAATTTCACGGTGGCGCGGCTGATATTAGGGCCCTTGTCCCGGCCGCAACCGGCCTGGGTTACGCTGCCATTGACGCTGACAAACCCGACTGCCATTTCACTATTGGCCACCATCATCACCAACACACCGGGCACGGTGTCGTGTACCGTTGACGAGCCCCTACATCAAATACTCATTCATGCACTCGACTGCGATGACGTGCAGCAAATAGTCACTGAGATCAAGGTCCGCTACGAGGCCCCTTTGCAAGCCATCTTTGAATCAGCCCCCAGCAACACAGGAGACCCGGCATGACCCTTAACATCCTCCCCCTGGCACTGGACATTGCCTTCGCCGCCGTGTCTCTGGCCATGCTGATGAGCACCTGGCGCCTGATACGTGGCCCCTCCTCAATCGACCGCGTACTGGCCGTTGATACGCTCTACATTAACGCGGTCGCACTGGTGGTGCTGCTGGGCATTCGACTAGATACCGCGCTGTTATTTGAGGCTGCGCTGATCGTGGCCATGCTGGGCTTTGCCTCAACCGTGGCACTGGCCCGCTTTCTGACCCGTGGCGACGTCGTCGAATAAACTCAAGGACCCAAGATGGACATGACATTACACCCCGTAGTCGAGTGGCTAGCCGCCGGCCTGCTGCTGCTGGCCTCTTTCTTTTTATTGGTAGGCGCCATCGGCCTGCTGCGTATGCCTGATTTTTTTATGCGCCTGCATGCCCCGACCAAGGCCTCCACGCTGGGAGTCGGTAGTGTGCTGCTAGTCAGCATGCTGGTTGCGGGTGCACAAGGACGAATCGGTTTTGCTGAACTGCTCATTACGCTGTTTTTATTCATCACGGCACCCGTGTCTGCCAACCTGATGGCGCAAGCGGCGCTGCACCTGCGGGTGCCGTCCAAAGTGGCGCCCCCTAAGGAGGCCGTGCCAGAGCGCAGCGGCCGTTAACTTTAAACAACCCAAAGCCCTTAGGCCTCATCATGATCTTGATCTTTCTCACGGGGCTGGTCACACTGGTCATCGGTGCTGAGTTGCTGGTACGCGGTTCCTCGCGGCTGGCCCTGTCGCTGGGGATCTCCCCACTGGTCGTCGGGCTAACGGTGGTGGCGTTTGGCACCAGTGCGCCTGAGATGGCGGTCTCCATTGGTGCTGTACTAGAGGGTCGCACCGATATGGCGATTGGCAATGTGGTGGGCAGCAACATCTTTAACGTGCTGTTCATTCTGGGGCTGTCGGCCCTGATCACCCCTTTGGTAGTGAATGTCCAGATCATCCGCCAGGAGGTGCCGATCCTGATTGGCGCCTCCTGGCTGTTACTGGCCTTCGGACTGGACGGCAAAATAAGCTTTACCGATGCCAGCATCCTGCTGGGACTGTTATTGACCTACACCGCCTTTTTAATTATTCAGTCTCGCCGCGAAACCAAAGTCACACAGGACGAGTATGTGGCCGAGTTCAAGATTAAAAGCCAGTGGGACGCCCACTGGACGGTGCAGGTTGGCCTGATTCTGGCGGGCCTGACCTGCCTGGTACTGGGTTCCGGCTGGCTGGTCGAGGCCGCTACCAGCTTTGCACGAGCTCTGGGCGTGAGTGATCTGGTGATTGCGCTCACCATTGTGGCCGCCGGCACTTCCATGCCCGAACTTGCCACTTCCATCATGGCCGCCGTGCGCAAGGAGCGCGACATTGCCGTTGGCAACGCCATTGGCAGCTGCACCTTCAATCTTTTGGGTTGCGTCGGTCTCTCGGGTATGGTGGCGGCCGACGGTTTGGTCTTGCCTGCGGCGCTGCTGGCCTTCGACATCTGGGTAATGTTGGCGGTGGCCCTAGCCTGCCTGCCAATTTTCATGACGGGACGCGAGATTGCCCGCTGGGAAGGTGCTGTCTTTTTGGGCTATTACGTGGCCTACACGACTTATTTGATTCTGGCCGCCCAACAACACGCCGCTCTGCCCCTGTTCAGCAAAACCATGCTGAGCTTTGTGGTGCCCCTGACCATCATTACGCTGGTGCTGGTCTTCATCAAGCCGCGCAAGACCGCACCTGAATGACAAACAGGCGTCAGCCGGTCGTTAGGGCCAGCTGCCAGAATGACGCCTGAATTTTCAAATTCCTCCTTATAACAACCTGCAAAGAGCCTCCCCATGACCACGAGCATCCGCCAATCCGACCTGATTGAATCCATTGCCGCCGCCCTGCAGTACATCAGCTACTACCACCCAGCCGACTACATCACGCATTTAGCCCGTGCGTACGAGCGCGAACAAAGTTCCGCGGCCAGGGATGCGATTGCCCAAATCCTGACCAACAGCAAAATGAGCGCCACCGGTCACCGCCCGATTTGCCAGGATACCGGCATCGTCAACGTGTTTCTGAAAGTCGGCATGGACCTGCGCTGGGACGGCTTCACCGGCAGCCTCGATGACGCCATCAACCAAGGCGTGCGCCAGGCCTATAACCACCCCGACAACACGCTACGCGCCAGCATCGTGGCGGACCCGCAATTTGACCGCAAGAACACCAAAGACAACACGCCGGCTGTGATCTTCACCGAGATTGTGCCGGGCAACCGCCTAGACATCACGGTCGCGGCCAAAGGCGGTGGTAGTGAGAACAAAAGCAAGCTGATCATGCTTAACCCCGGTGACTCGGTGGTGGACTGGGTGCTTAAAACCGTACCCACCATGGGCGCCGGTTGGTGCCCTCCCGGCATGCTCGGCATCGGCATCGGTGGCACCGCTGAAAAAGCCGTGCTGATGGCCAAGGAAAGCCTCATGGATGACCTTGACATGTACCAGCTACAAGCCAAGTCATCGGCTGGTCAGCCCTTGACAAAAACCGAAGAAATGCGCTTAGAACTGTTCGAAAAAGTTAACGCCTTGGGCATTGGCGCCCAGGGTCTGGGGGGACTGACCACGGTGCTAGACATCAAAATTAAGATGTACCCGACCCATGCGGCCAGTAAGCCGGTGGCCATGATTCCGAACTGCGCGGCCACTCGACACGCCCACTTTGTGATGGATGGCAGCGGCCCAGTCTATTTGACGCCACCGTCACTGGATTTATGGCCCGATGTGCAATGGACGCCAGATTACGTTAAAAGTCGCAAAGTCGAGCTGAACGCGCTGACCAAAGAAGAAGTCGCCAGTTGGAAACCCGGCGATACGCTGTTACTAAGCGGCAAAATGCTGACCGGCCGCGACGCCGCCCACAAACGCATCAAGGACATGCTGGCCAAAGGTGAAAAGTTGCCGGTGGACTTTACCAACCGCGTAATTTATTACGTCGGCCCAGTCGACCCGGTCAAAGGCGAGGCGGTCGGCCCAGCCGGCCCCACCACGGCCACCCGCATGGACGACTTTACCGAGATGATGCTGAGCCAGACCGGCCTGATTTCGATGATTGGCAAGGCCGAGCGCGGCCCGGTGGCGATTGAAGCGATCAAAAAACACAAAAGCGCTTACCTGATGGCCGTGGGCGGCGCCGCTTACTTGGTCAGCAAGGCTATCAAGCACGCCCAGGTGGTTGGATTTGCCGACCTCGGCATGGAGGCTATTTACGAGTTTGACGTGATCGACATGCCGGTCACCGTGGCCGTTGATTCGGGCGGCACCAGCGCCCACATCACCGGCCCGGCCGAATGGAAAGAGCGTATTGCCACCGGGGAGTTCAAGGGAATCAAGGTCGCAGGGCAATAAAGACCTGCTGACTTGACGCCAACCAAGGCAGCAGGTCGAAGCCGCAGGGACACTGGGCAGATTTGGGCTATTTAGCGCTTGACGGAGGTCGTATGTACAAACGTATTCTTGTTCCGATTGACGGCAACACCACGTCCACACAAGGACTTGATGAGGCCATCAAACTGGCCGGACTGACCGGCGCAAGTTTGCGTCTTGTGCACGTTGTCGATCTATTGACGTTCGCAACGGGCTTTGAGACACATGCCGGTTACACCAACGACGTTATTCCTGAAATGAAGGAAGCGGGTAGCCAGATCCTCAATGAGGGAGAAGCCCGTGTCAGAGCCAGGGGCATTCAGGTCGACAGTGTGCTGTGCGACAACCTCGCGGCCCGGGTATCAGACAACGTGATTGAACAGGCCAAGGCCTGGAATGCCGACCTGATTGTCCTGAGCACCCATGGCCGTCGCGGGGTGGGACGCTGGCTCATGGGCAGTGACGCCGAGCAGACCCTGCGCATCGCACCGGTACCGGTGTTGCTGGTCAAAGCGCCTGAAGTGCCCGACTGAAACCACACAACGTTGCAACTTGAGCGAGCCCTTCATCCGGTATACACTTTGATTTTCAAGGACCGGCACCACACAACATGGACAACCTAGAGCCCATCGGGGTGTTTGACAGCGGCATCGGGGGCCTAAGCGTTCTCAAGGCCCTGCGTGCTGAGTTACCGCACGAAGACTTTGTTTATTTGGCAGACAGTCGGCACGCGCCTTATGGCGAGCGCGACGATGCCTATGTACTGGCGCGCGCACAGGCCATCACGCAGCACTTGCAAACCAGCTACAAAATCAAGGCGTTAGTGATTGCCTGCAATACGGCAACCGCCGCTGCCGTCGCCCGCTTGCGCCAGGACTACCCATTGTTGCCGCTAATTGGTGTTGAACCTGCGCTCAAGCCTGCGGTGGCGTTGAGTCGAACCCGGCGCATTGGCGTCATGGCGACCCGTGCCACCCTGGCCAGCGAAAAATTTCGGCGGCTGGTGGCCTCCCTAGCAGATCAGGCTGATTTTGTCTGCCAGCCCTGTGACGGTTTAGCCGATGCCATTGAGCATGAAGAGGTCACTAAAACCGACCTGTTGTGCCAACAATACACCCAGGCTCTGGGCCAATTTGGTAGCCAAGACGGGGAGATTGACACCCTGGTACTGGGCTGCACGCATTACCCGCTGGCCGCCAACGTGCTGCGCCCCTTAATTGGCCCCTGTGTGCAGCTAATTGACAATGGGGGACCGGTGGCACGTCAGACCCGGCGCCTGCTGCCCTCCCACACCAACAACGAGGCGGCTGGCCAATGTCGCCTGTTGAGCACCGGCGATGCCGGCCTTGTCCAGCGCGCAGCCCGGCACTGGCTCGGGCTTGACGGTCCGGTGCAGGCGCTAGCGCTCTGAACATCGGCGCTGAATCTGGCCAACGGCCCGAGTCGGCCGCGACCAAGGATAATCAACGCTTATGAATCCATTGCTTTTCCAACTGCAGCCCTACCCTTTTGAGCGGCTACGCCAACTGTTCGCCCCGCTCACGCCGAATCCGGCGCTACGCCCCATCAGTCTGGGCATGGGCGAACCCAAACACCCGACGCCGCCCTTCATCCAACAGGCGATGGTGCATTCCATCACCGGCACCCCCAGTGGTTTGGCGGCTTATCCGGCGACTGCGGGTGAGCCCTTGCTGCGCCAGTCCTTTGCCCAGTGGCTTAAAAGGCGCTACGCGCTGGACATCGACCCTGCCAGCCAGATGCTGCCAGTGAACGGCTCACGTGAAGCCCTGTTTGCGCTGACACAAACCCTCATCAACCCCGGCCCCCCCGGGCAGCCGGCCGATCAGGTGCCGCTGGTGGTCTGCCCCAATCCGTTTTATCAAATCTATGAAGGAGCCGCCTTGCTGGCTGGTGCCCAGCCCTACTTTGTACCGAGCGACCCGGCACGCAACTTCGCCCAGGACTGGAACAGTGTGCCGACCTCGGTCTGGGCCCGCACCCAGTTGCTGTTTGTCTGCTCACCGGGCAACCCGACCGGTGCCGTAATGCCCTTGTCGGAGTGGAAAAAACTGTTTGATCTGAGCGACCGCTACGGCTTTGTAATTGCCTCGGACGAGTGCTACAGCGAGATTTACTTTCGCGAGGAGCCCCCGCTGGGCGGCCTGGAGGCGGCTGCAAAATTGGGGCGTAGCGACTTTAAAAACCTGATTTCCTTCACCAGCCTGTCCAAACGCAGCAACGTACCCGGTATGCGCAGCGGCTTTGTGTCCGGCGATGCAGCCCTCATTAAACAGTTTTTACTCTACCGCACCTACCACGGCAGCGCCATGAGCCCGGTGGTACAAGCTGCCAGCATCGCTGCTTGGAGCGATGAGGAACATGTGGTGGAAAACCGCGCCCTCTACCGCAGCAAATTTGCTCAAGTCACACCGCTGCTGGCTGGTGTGCTGGAGGTGGCGCTGCCTGATGCCGGGTTCTATTTGTGGGCCAAAGTACTTGGCAATGACGTTGATTTTGCGCGTGACTTGTTCACTCTTTACAATGTCACCGTATTACCAGGGTCTTACCTGGCCCGCGAAGCCCAAGGCGAGAACCCTGGCGCGCAGCGGATTCGCATGGCGCTGGTGGCGGATACCGCCGAATGCGTTGAAGCCGCCCAACGCATCGTCCAGTTTGTCCAGTCCCGAACCTGAGACGCCGCGACGCACCAGCAGCCCACCAGACGACTCACCCTTTTTATTCCAAGAGAACTTTTTTCATGACACAACAACTTCAAAACATCCTCGACGCAGCATGGGACGACCGGGCCAACATCTCCGTCAAATCAGCCCCCAAAGAAGTCGCGGAAGCGGTCGAACACGTTATTGCCCAACTCAACTCGGGCCACCTGCGTGTCGCCACGCGCGAAGCGGTAGGCCAGTGGACAACGCACCAGTGGATCAAAAAAGCCGTGCTGTTGAGCTTTCGCCTGAAAGACAACGAACTCATGAAAGCCGGCGACCTGGCCTTTTTTGATAAGGTGCAAACCAAATTTGCCCACATGGACGCCGAAGCCCTCAAAGCCACTGGCGTGCGCATTGTGCCGCCAGCCGTGGCGCGTCGGGGCAGCTACCTGGCCAAAGGTGTGATCCTGATGCCGTCTTATGTGAATATCGGCGCCTATGTGGACGAAGGCACGATGGTCGACACCTGGGCCACCGTCGGCTCCTGTGCCCAGATCGGTAAAAACGTGCACCTGAGCGGCGGCGTCGGCATTGGCGGCGTGCTCGAACCCATGCAAGCCGGCCCCACCATCATCGAGGACAACTGCTTTATTGGCGCCCGCTCCGAAGTCGTCGAGGGCGTGATTGTGGAAGAAAACTCGGTCATCTCGATGGGCGTCTACCTCGGTCAGAGTACCCCGATTTATGACCGTGCCACCGACACCATCAGCTACGGCCGCATCCCCAGTGGCTCGGTGGTCATCAGTGGCAGCCTGCCAAAAAATGATGGTAAGTACAGCCTGTATGCCGCCATCATTGTCAAGCGGGTAGACGCAAAAACCCGATCGACCACCAGCCTCAACGATTTGCTGCGCGACTAAGCCTTTTTGTACCGATGACACGCACGCTTCACCTCACCGAACAGCTCATTTCCCGGGCCTCCAAAACGCCTGACGACGCTGGCTGCCAGGCCATCATTGGCGCCCGGCTGGCGCCTCTGGGCTTTAGCCTGGAGACCATCGTCAGCGGGCCAGCCGACTTTCGGGTCACCAACTTATGGGCCAAGCGCGTCGCCACGCCCGCGCCGGGCACCCCATCAGCGACTGAATTGCTGGTGTTTGCCGGCCACACTGATGTGGTGCCGACTGGCCCGCTTGACCAATGGCACAGCGACCCGTTCACGCCGACCCACCGCGATGGCAAGCTGTATGGCCGGGGTGTTAGCGACATGAAGGCCTCGCTGGCGGCTTTTGTTGTGGCGGTTGAAGAGTTTGTCGCAACTAAACCGGAGACACCCCTGTCCATCGCGTTTTTACTAACCAGCGACGAAGAGGGCCCAGCTAACGATGGCACGATCATCGTCTGCCAGGCCCTGCAAGCGCGGGGTGAGCAGTTGGACTACTGCATTGTGGGCGAGCCCACCTCGGTCGAGCGCACCGGCGACATGATCAAAAATGGCCGCCGCGGCACCATGAGCGGGCGCTTGACGGTGAAAGGCGTGCAGGGCCATATTGCTTATCCGCATCTGGCGAAAAATCCAATTCACCTATTTGCCCCGGCCTTGGCCGAACTGGTAACCATTGAATGGGACCAAGGCAATGCGTTTTTCCCGCCAACCTCGTGGCAGGTTAGCAACATTCATGGCGGCACCGGTGCCAGTAATGTAATTCCGGGCGCGCTAGTGGTTGACTTCAATTTCCGGTTTTCAACCGAGTCCACCCCCGAAGGCCTGCAGTCACGCTTGCAAGCGGTGCTAGAACGGCACGGGCTTGATTTTGACCTGCGCTGGATCGTGGGCGGTCTGCCCTTCCTGACGACACCGGGCACTCTGGTGGATGCGGTGGTGGCGGCCATCCACAGCGAGACCGGCATTAACACCGTACTGTCCACCACCGGGGGGACCAGCGACGGGCGTTTTATTGCAAAAATCTGCAAGCAGGTGATTGAAGTGGGTCCGCCCAACGCCACCATCCACAAAATCAACGAGCACCTGCAGGTGACCGACATCGAACCCCTTAAAAATATCTACCGGCGCGTACTGGAAAATCTAAGTGCACGCCTGACCCCATGACTATTTTGGAACTGATTGACGCGAGTGCGCAGCAACTCGTAGATGCCGGCGTCGCCTTTGGCCATGGCACCAGCAATGCCTTTGATGAAGCCGCCTGGCTGGTGCTGTGGCAACTCGGCCTACCGCTGGACACCCCGCTGGACGGCCCGACCAACAACCCTGAGTTGACGGCCAACCAAACGGTGGATGCCACTCAAAAAGTCGGGGTAGCCGGGCTGCTGGCAACAAGAATCAACAGTCGTAAACCGGCCGCCTACCTGACCCGGGAAGCCTGGCTGCAGGGCGTGCCGTTTTATGTGGACGAACGTTGCATCGTGCCGCGTTCTTTTATTGCCGAGTTGCTGGTCAATGGCAGCCTGGACTATTGGCTTAGCGCGAACACTCAACGCGTGTTGGACCTGTGTACCGGTAACGCCAGTCTGGCGATCATCGCCGCCCTGACCTACCCGGACGTCACCGTCGACGCCTCCGACCTGTCGACAGACGCGCTGGCCGTGGCCCGCATCAATGTCGACAAACATGAGTTGCAGGAACGCATCCAGTTGCTGACCTCCGATGGACTGGCCAGCGTACAGGGTCCCTACGACCTAATTCTGTGTAACCCACCCTACGTCAACGCCCGAAGCATGGCCGCCCTGCCCCCTGAATACCAGGCAGAACCGGCACTGGCGCTGGACGGCAATAGCGCGGGCGGGCAGGATGGCATGGACTTTATCCACGGCCTGATCCGCGATGCCCCGCAGTACATGAGCGAGTCTGCCGTACTGGTGCTTGAAATTGGCAACGAACAGGCCCATTTCGAAGCCGCCTTCCCGCAACTCGAAACTATTTGGCTGGAAACCAGCACCAGTGAAGACCAGGTGCTGCTGCTAACTCGAAAAGCGCTTCTTGCACATCAACCTCAACTGTAAAGATTTTTTGTGATTACTCTTAAAAACGTTACCCTGCGCCGCAGTGCCAAGCTGCTGCTCGACGGGGCCACCGTCACCCTGAACCCTGGCGAAAAAGTGGGACTGGTGGGCCGCAACGGGGCCGGTAAGTCGTCGCTGTTTGCGCTGCTCAATGGCTCGCTGCACGAAGACGGGGGCGAGTATTACATTCCGACCCAATGGCGCATGGGCCAAGTTGCCCAGGACATGCCCGAGACCGACCAGAGTGCCACCGACTACGTGGTGGACGGCGACACCTCGCTGCTAGCCGCCCAAAATGAGGTCACAGCCTCAGAGGCCACTGAAGACTACGAGCGCATGGCCAACGCCTACATGGCGCTGCAAGATGCTGGCGCGCATGATGCCCCCGCCCGCGCTCAGGCGCTAATTTTAGGTCTGGGCTTTAAAACCACCGAACTCAGCAACCCGGTCAACAGTTTTTCTGGCGGCTGGCGCATGCGCCTGCAACTGGCGCGTGCCCTCATGTGCCCGTCGGACCTGCTGCTGCTGGACGAGCCTACCAATCACCTGGATTTGGACGCCTTGGTCTGGCTCGAGGCCTGGCTCAGGCGATATGAAGGCACCATGATCGTGATCAGCCATGACCGCGAATTTCTGGATGCCGTCACCAATGTCACGCTGCACATTGACGCCGGCAAACTGGTGCGCTATGGCGGCAACTACAGCAAGTTTGAAGACATGCGCGCCGAGCAGATGACGCTGCAACAAAACGCCTTCTCCAAACAGCAGGACAAAATTGCTCACTTGCAAAAGTTTATTGCCCGCTTCAAGGCCAAGGCCAGCAAAGCCAAACAGGCGCAAAGCCGGGTCAAGGCGCTGGACCGCATGGAAAAAATTGCACCCCTGCTGGCCGAGGCTGACTTCACTTTTGAATTCAAGGAGCCTGCCAACCTGCCCAACCCGATGCTGTCCATGACGGGCGTCAGCTTTGGTTATCCGGCACCTGAAGAGGCACCAGCGGACACTCCACCCACGGTCATTGTCAACCACGTCAGCAAGTCGGTATTGGCCGGTCAACGCATTGGCATTCTGGGGGCCAACGGTCAGGGCAAGTCGACGCTGGTCAAGACCATTGCCCGTGATTTATTGCCCATTGGCGGTGAGCTGACCGAAGGCAAGGGCCTCAACATTGGCTACTTTGCCCAGCAGGAACTAGACGTACTGCGCCCGGCCGACAGCCCGCTGGAGCACATGATCCGTCTGGTCAAAGACATGACAGCGGCCGGCAAGATTGCCGGTCAACAAACCCGTGAGCAAGACTTGCGCAGCTTTTTAGGCACCTTCAATTTTGGTGGTGACATGGTCAAGCAGGCGGTAGGCAGCATGAGCGGCGGTGAAAAAGCACGCCTGGTGTTGTGCATGATCGTCTGGCAACGCCCCAACCTGTTGCTGCTGGATGAGCCTACCAACCACCTGGACCTCGCGACCCGTGAGGCACTGGCCATGGCGCTCAACGAATTTGAAGGCACGGTCATGCTGGTCAGTCACGACCGGGCCCTACTGCGCGCTGTCTGCGATGAGTTCTGGATGGTGTCACGCGGCGGCGTCGAACCCTTTGACGGCGACTTGGACGACTACCAGCGCTACCTGCTGGATGAAGCTAAGCGCCAGCGCGAGGCCATCAAGGAGGCCACCAGCGCAGCCGCCAAAGCCGAACGCAAGGCGCTGGCTGCGGCACCGCCGCCAGCCAAAGCCAAGCCGGCACTGACCGGCTCACTCAAACGCAAACTTGAAGATATTGAAGCTCATATGGCGCTACTCAACACCGAAGGTGCCTCGCTTGAAGCGCACCTAAGCAAGGCCCACCACCCCACTGAAATTGCCGACTTTGGCAAGCGCCTGAAAACCGTCAACGACGAGTTGCAAAGCCTCGAAGAGCAATGGCTGACGGTATCAGGCGAGCTGGAAGCGAAAGCGGTTTAGCAAGCTCGCTTAACGGCTTGATTGCGCTAAATCCTTACAAGTTAAGGCTTAATTTTGATTTTTGTCAAAAGGCCATGTGACTCAACGGTTACTATAAAGTTGATTTTTTTACACAATGAAGGGTTAACATGGCTGAGATGACTACAGTACAAAAAGATAAGTTGATGGGTGATTTGCGTGTGGTAATTGCCGACGCAGAAGAGTTGCTGCGCATGACCGCTGACGAAGCCGGCGAAGGTGCGGCAGACATCCGTGGCCGGGTTGAAGCCAAGATGGAACAAGCTAAGGTCGACTTGCTACATCTGCAGGTAGCAGCTGTTGCCAAAGCCCGGGCCGCAGGTCATGCTACCGACGAGTTTGTTCATGAAAATCCATGGAAGGCCATCGGCATCTCCGCTGGTATTGGCTTGGTAGTTGGCCTTTTGATCAGCCGCCGCTAAGTCGGCATAACGCATGGCCAGCTCGCCCGCCAAGGAAAGTGGCCTCTTTGTCTCTTTGCGCCGCTTACTGGACACCGGGCTTGAAATAGCCCAAGTTCGTCTTGATCTGCTGGGGACTGAAGTTGAGCTTGAAAAAAGGCGTCTGTTTGACGGGCTAATTTGGGGTGCTATTGGTATTTTGTTTTTGGGTATCGGACTGGTGCTGCTCTGCGGCTTTGTCACGCTGCTATTTTGGGAAGGCTACCGCTTGGCTGCCGTCGGCACACTGACCGTACTACTGCTAGGCAGTGGTGTCTTTTTGATGATTGAAGCACGACAACGTCTGCGTTCGCCAACTGGTATTTTTAACGTCAGCGTGACTGAATTGCAGCGTGACCGTGCAGGCCTTCAACCGTCAACACCGCATGACAAATAATGATCCTCTGCTGCGTCAACAGCGGATACTGATGCGCAGTGAGCAACTGCGGCTTTCACTGAGCGGACAGGCTCAAGTGTTGACAAAACCCTTGGCACTTGCCGATCAGGTGCAGACCGGCCTGCAGTGGGTCCGCCACAATCCCAAATGGCCACTGGTCGGCCTGCTGGCACTGATTGCTTTACGGCCAAGACGCAGCGTCATCTGGGCTGGACGTTTGTGGTGGGCTTGGGGTAACGCCAAACGGGCCCAAAAGTGGCTCGACCAATTTCCTACACAAAAACCTTGACATGTGCTCCAACCGGCGTCGCAAGCACCGGTTA
>JBLHZH010000002.1:0-23472 GCA_047629695.1 Rhodoferax sp. | reverse complement strand
GTGCACACGCCCAGTGGCATTGAACTGATCTCCAATGTGTGCCGCCACCGCCAAGCCTTGATCCTTCAGGGACGGGGTTCACTGGCCACACCCCACGCGGGCGCCGAAATCAGCAACATCGTGTGCCCCCTGCATCGCTGGACTTACAGCGGGGGTGGCGCCGAACCGGCAGGCAGGCTGTTGGGCGCGCCATATTTTGAGCAGGACCCCTGCCTGAATCTGAACAACTACCCGTTGCGCAAATGGAATGGCTTGCTGTTTGAGGACAACGGCCGCGACATTCACGCTGACTTGGCTGATCTGGGACCCCAGGCCGATTTGGATTTCACCGGCTTTGTGCTCGACAAGGTTGAACTGCACGAGTGCAATTACAACTGGAAGACCTTCGTTGAGGTCTACCTGGAGGACTACCACGTCGGCCCATTTCATCCGGGCTTGGGCGGCTTTGTGCGCTGTGACGACCTGCGTTGGGAGTTCCGTGAACACTACTCGGTACAAACCGTGGGGGTGGCCAATCAAAACAACCCAGCTGGCACACCCGCCTACCAACGCTGGCAGGACGCGCTGCAGGCTTATCGCAAGGGCGAGTTGCCCAAGCAGGGCGCCATCTGGCTGACCTATTACCCTCACATCATGGTCGAGTGGTACCCGCATGTGCTGACGATCTCCACCCTGCACCCGATGGGTGTGGACAAGACCATGAACCGGGTCGAGTTTTACTACCCGGAAGAAATTCAGGCCTTCGAGCGCGAGTTTGTCGAAGCCCAGCAAGCCGCCTATATGGAAACCTGCCTGGAAGACGACGAAATCGGCGAGCGCATGGACGCCGGACGGCGCGCTTTGCTGCTGCGCGGTGACAACGAAGTCGGACCGTACCAAAGTCCGATGGAAGACGGCATGCAGCATTTTCACGACTGGTATCGACGTCAATTACAAAGCTAAATTCAATGCAGTCACTATGGATGATTCTGGGCGCGTTTTTCTTCGCCAGCATGGCGGTCGGGGTCAAGGTCGCCTCGGGCAGCTTTAACACCTTCGAGCTGGTGTTTTACCGGGGCCTCGTCAGCGTAGTCTTCATGAGCCTGATTTTGCGGGCGCGCGGCACGCCGTTGCGCAGCCCCGTTCCCATGATGCACGCCTGGCGCAGCGTCATTGGCGTGATGGCGCTGTCGTCGTGGTTTTATGCGCTCGCCCATTTGCCGCTGGCCACCGCCATGACACTGAACTACATGAGTGGCGTCTGGGTCGCCGCCTTTGTCGTCGGTGGCGCCCTGTTGTACGGTCAGACGCAGCGCATGGGGCCCTTGATGCTTACCGTGCTGGCTGGGTTTGCCGGCGTGGTGATGATGCTGCGTCCCACGCTGGACCAAAACCAGCTATTTGCCGGACTGATCGGGCTGCTGTCAGGCATGGGCGCAGCGCTGGCTTATCTCCAGGTCACGGCGCTAGGGAAAATTGGTGAGCCCGAGGGCCGCACAGTGTTTTATTTTTCAGTCGGCACCGCCACAGCCGGTCTGATTGGTGTTGCGTTCACTGGCGGTTTGACGCCCTGGTCGGCCGTCAGCTGGCAGGCCGCCAGCTGGCTGGTGCCGATTGGCGTGCTGGCCTCCCTCGGCCAATGGTGTATGACACGGGCCTATAGCCGGGGCACGACCCTGCTGGTGGCCAACTTGCAGTATTCAGGCATTGTGTTCGCCGCTTTTTACAGCCAGCTGCTGTTTGGCGACCAGATACCCTTGCTCGGCTGGGCCGGTATGAGCCTGATTGTGCTCAGTGGGCTTGCCGCCACCGTACTGCGCAAGCGCGCCCTGCCCAATGCCCCAGCTGAGGAACACTGAGGCCAGCGCCCCTTATTCACTCTATCAACCTGGAACTCAAAGCCCATGTACAACTCCCTGATTTCTGCCCAGCAACTACAGACTTTGCAAGCCAGCGGCCAGCCCGTGATGGTATTTGACTGCAGTTTTGAGCTGATGCAGTCGGATGCCGGCGATCAGCAATATGCGCAAGTCCACATTCCGGGTGCCATTCGCGCCGACCTGAATCAGCACCTGAGTGCGGCCAAAACAGCCAGCGATGCGGCCTCCGGCGGACGCCACCCACTGCCCTCGCGCGACACTTTTGCCGCCTGGCTCTCCAGCGTGGGTTTTAACAACGACATGCAGGCCGTTGTTTATGACCGCCAAGGTGCCAACTACTGTGGGCGCTTATGGTGGCTGATGAAATGGGTCGGCCATGACGCTGTGGCGCTGCTCGACGGTGGCTGGCAAGCTTGGCTGGGGACGGGCGGCGCCACACAAAGCGGTCCGCAGCGGGCCCCTGCTGTGACCTCTAACTTCCAGCTGGCACCGGCCCGAACCACGCTGATTACCACCGACATCCTGGCCCAACGACTGGGGCGGCCAACGCAGATCCTGATCGACGCCCGGGCAACGCCGCGCTTTCGGGGTGAAGTTGAGCCCCTGGACCCGGTGCCCGGTCATATTCCCGGCGCTTTAAACCGCCCCTTCTACCTGAATATCGGGCCGGACGGCAAGTTCAAGCCCGCAACCGAGTTGCGCGCCGAGTTTGACGCCTTGCTGGCTGGGCGCGACCCGGCCAGCGTCGTCCACCACTGCGGCAGCGGCGTCAGCGCCCTGCCCAACCTGATTGCCATGGCGCTGGCCGGTCTCGGGCCCACGGCACTCTACGCCGGTAGCTGGAGCGAATGGTGTAGGGACCCCAAGCGCCCCATGGCGCTGGGCTGAGGTCAGTGCGCCTGATCCCAGTTTGGTCCGACACCGACCTCGGCCAGCAGCGGCACCTTGAGTTGCGTTACGCCTGCCATCAAACGTGGAATCTCGTGCTTCAGCCAATCCACTTCTGACTCAGGCACCTCAAACACCAGTTCATCGTGCACCTGCATAATGATTTTGGTGGTTCGCTTCTCCTGGTCCAGCACCTGCTGCACTTTTACCATGCTGAGTTTGATCAGATCGGCGGCCGTCCCCTGCATCGGCGCGTTGATGGCGGCCCGCTCGGCACCGCTGCGGCGCGGGCCGTTAGGCGAATTGATTTCGGGCAAGTAAAGGCGTCGGCCAAACACGGTTTCCACGTAACCCAGTGCCTTGGCACTTTCGCGGGTACGGTCCATATAAAGCTTGACACCGGGGTAACGATCAAAGTAGCGCTCAATGTAATTTTTGGCTGCCTTGTTGTCGATGCTAAGGGCTTTGGCCAGCCCATAGGCACTCATGCCATAGATCAAGCCGAAGTTGATGACTTTGGCGTAACGCCGCTGCTCGCTGGTGACTTGGGCTGGCGTCGCGCTAAAAATTTCGGCGGCAGTGGCGCGGTGCACGTCCATATTGTCATGAAACGCCAGCAACAAGGCTGCGTCACCACTGATATGCGCCATGATGCGAAGCTCGATCTGGCTGTAATCGGCACTGGCAATCACGCAACCCGGGGGCGCCACAAAAGCCTCGCGCACGCGTCGCCCCTCAGGCGTACGAATCGGGATGTTTTGCAGATTAGGGTCGTTGCTGGACAAGCGCCCGGTCACTGCCACAGCCTGCGCGTAATGCGTGTGCACCCGCGCGGTGCGCGGATGAGCGAGCTGGGCCAGCTTGTCGGTGTAAGTACCTTTCAACTTGGCAAGTCCCCGGTGCTCCAGAATCTTGGCGGGCAGGGGGTAGTCTTCAGCCAGTTTCTCCAGCACTTCCTCATCCGTACTGGGCGCACCGGTAGCGGTTTTCTTGACAATTGGCAGGCCCAGCTTGACGAAGAAAATCTCGCCAATTTGCTTGGGGCTGCTCAAATTAAATATCTGACCAGCGAGTTCATGCGCTTCAACTTCAAGTTGCGCAATGCGACCGCCCAGTGCCAGGCTTTGCGCGGCCAGCGTGGGCGCGTCAATCAGCACGCCATTGCGCTCAACCCGGTAAAGCGCTTCGCTGCTGGCAATTTCTAGTTCATAAATAAAACGCAGTTTGTCATCCGCCTGCAGTTGCGGCCACAATACCTGATGAATCTCCAGCGTCATGTCCGAGTCTTCGCACGCATACTCGGCCGCCTTCGCGATGTCCACCTGGTCAAAGCAGATCTGCTGTACGCCCTTGCCACACAAATCTTCAAAACTGATGCCGCTACGCCCCAGATGACGCTCGGCCAAGCTGGCCAGGCCATGCGGCTTATGCACTTCAAGCACATAACTTTGCAGCATGGTGTCATGACCGTAACCCTGCACCTCAATGCCGTGGTTGGCAAATACATGGCGGTCGTATTTGACGTGCTGGCCCAGCTTGAGGTGGGCCGGGTTCTCCAGCCAAGGCCTGAGCTTGGCCAATACCGCGTCACGCGGCAACTGGACGGATGCCTCCGGGTAGGTGTGCGCGAGCGGGATGTAGGCGGCCTCACCCGGCGTGACGCTGAAACTGATACCGACAATTTCGGCCCGCATCTCATCCAGCGAGGTAGTTTCAGTGTCCAGAGCGACTAGATCGGCAGCCTGCACTTTGGCCAACCAGGCATCAAACGACGCCCAAGTCAGGACCGTGTCATAAAGCAGCGTGCTGACGGGGACGGCAGCAGGATCACCACCTTCACCGGGCGTATTGAACAAATCGGCGGCATCGAACAAGCCCGGCTCATTGCTTTTTTTGGCCGACGATTTGGCGACACGGGGCTTCGCAATCGCATGGCTGTCGCCAGAAGCCGGTGCAGCTTCCACCTGAACTGCCACCGCGCCGATCGCTCGGGCCAATCCCTTGAAGCCGTATTTATCATAAAACTCAGTCAGCGCCGGCGTGTTCATGACGCCAGTCGCAATCGAATCCAGCGCCGGCAAGTCAGGCATCCAGGTCGTCAAATCACAATCAGTCTTGATCGTCAGCAACTGACGACCCATCGGCAACCAGTCCAACGATTTTTTAAGATTCTCACCCACAACGCCCTTGATGGCGTTGGCGTTGGCCACCACTCCCTCGAGCGAGCCGTACTGCTGCAACCACTTGGCAGCAGTCTTGGGTCCGACCTTGGGGACCCCCGGCACGTTGTCAATGACGTCGCCCACTAGAGTCTGAAAATCTACCATCAGGCGCGCCGGCACCCCAAACTCGGCCTCGACTCCGGCCAGATCGCGGCGTTTGCCGTTCATGGTGTCGATGATGGTGATGTGCTCGTTCACCAGTTGCGCCAGGTCTTTGTCACCGCTGCTCACAATCACCTCGATACCCTGGCCCGCAGCTACCACTGCCAGTGTGCCAATCACGTCATCAGCCTCGACGCCCGGTACATCCAGTACCTTCCAGCCCATCAGACGTACCACCTCGTGAATGGGTTCTATTTGGGCCCGCAAGTCGTCAGGCATAGGGGAGCGATGCGCCTTGTAGTCGGGGTACAGGTCATCGCGAAAGGTCGGCCCCTTGGCATCAAACACGCACACAGCAAAATCAGCCGGCACCTCTTTGCGCAAACTCTGCATCATGTTGATCATGCCGCGAATAGCACCCGTAGGCGCGCTGGCCGGATCACCGGGTACAGCGCGCAAGTCCGGCATGGCATGAAAGGCGCGGTACAGGTAGCTGGAGCCATCCACCAGCAACAGGGTTTTCTTCATCAATTTAGGGTCATTCATACGCCCATTTTGCCTGCGCTAAATGTAGCGTCAGTGGTTCTACTTACAATCAAGCCATGCGCTCTGCCCTCCTCCTTACCCTTACCCTGTCTTGTGCCAGCCTCAGCTGGGCACAGTCTCCCACCCCGGCCCCGGCCACGGCCACGCCGTCCCAAACAGCCACGAATCGCACCGGCGGTGCCATTGAAAAACGCACCGAACACATTCGTGTTGAAGATGCCGGTTCACGCATAGACGAACTGCGCATCGGTGGCGTCACAAAAAGTATTGACGTCCAACCCAAAGGCGGTATGCCCGCGTACCAAATTGCGCCCACCGGTGGCGAGCGCAGCTGGAAAGTCGTAGATTTTTAATCCATGGCGGTCTACACAGAAGTCTCCCCCAAGGAAGCACAAGCCCTGCTGCGACAACTCAAGCTAGGCGAGCTCAAAACCCTCAAAGGTTGCGCGGGCGGCATTGAGAACACCAACTACTTCGTCACCACCCAGCTTGACGCAGAAACCCGAGACTACGTGCTGACCTTGTTCGAGCGGCTGACCCTGAGCCAGCTGCCGTTTTACCTACGTTTGATGAAGCATCTGGCTGAGCACGGCATTCCGGTTCCCAACCCAACCGCCAATGCCCGCGGCGACCTGGTCTTTGAGCTCAAGAGCAAACCGGCGGCTGTGGTCAATCGGCTGCCCGGCAAAAGCGAACTGCAACCCGCAGCGACACATTGCGCAGCGGTGGGCGCGACGCTGGCCAGAATGCACCTGGCCGGGCGCGACTTCCCTTTGGTTCAGGCTAACTTGAGGGGCTTAAGCTGGTGGAATGATACCGTTCCCGTGGTGCTACCGCACCTGACGCCGGAACAAAGCAGTCTGATTCAGGCTGAACTGGCTTACCAGAACCACATCGCCGCCTCTTCTGACTACGCGGCACTGCCGCGTGGCCCGATTCACGCCGACCTGTTCCGGGACAACGTGATGTTTGACAGCGTCGATGGCCAACCGCAGCTGACCGGTTTTTTTGATTTTTACTTTGCCGGCGTCGACAGCTGGCTGTTTGACGTCGCGATCACTCTCAACGACTGGTGCGTCAACCTAGAGGAGGGCAGCCACCACGCAGAGCGGGCACAAAGCTTTCTCGACGCCTACACCGCCGTGCGACCTTTTACCGCGCCGGAGCGCACCCTGTTGCCCGCCATGCTGCGCGCCGGTGCCTTGCGCTTCTGGATTTCACGGTTGTGGGACTACTACCTGCCGCGCGAAGCCAGCATGCTCAAGGCGCATGATCCAGGCCACTTCGAGCGAGTGCTGCGCGAGCGTGCCACCCACCCCGACCTTTTCAGCACGGTGACCATCTGACCATGAATCTTAATATTGTTCCTGCCCGGACGGGCGCCACCTGGGTCAAGCTGGGCATCAAGACGTTTTTCAAGCAACCGCTGGCCCTAGCGGGCCTGTTCTTCATGTTCATGGCCATCATGACGATTGCCAGTCTGGTGCCGTTTATTGGTTTTGCGCTGGCCATGATGCTGCTGCCAGCGGCCACGCTGGGCCTAATGTCGGCCACCCGCGAGGCGACCGATGGCCGGTTTCCCATGCCGGTGGTCTTGCTGGCTGCGTTTCGGGCCGGTCAAAAGGAGGCGCGCGCCATGTTGGTGCTGGGTGGCCTTTATGCTGTGGGTTTCCTGGCAGCGATGGGTGTGTCTTATCTGGTCGATGGTGGCGACTTTGCGCACGTTTACCTGGGCGGTGCTACGCCAACACGCGAGATGCTGCTGCGACCCGAGTTCCAGAACGCCATGTGGGTCTTTATTGGCCTACATTTGCCGCTGTCACTGTTGTTCTGGCATGCGCCAGCGCTGGTGCACTGGCATGGCCTGCCCCCGGTAAAAAGCCTGTTCTTCAGTATCGTTGCCTGCTTTCGTAATTTTTGGGCCTTTGTTATTTTTGGTCTGGCATGGCTGGCGGTGCTGATGCTGGTGATCTTTGGTGTCACTACCCTGTCGGCGTTGCTGGGCAGTCCAGCATTGGCAGGTGACCTGCTGTTTCCGATCCTGATGCTAATAGCTTCGATGTTTTTCACCTCGCTGTACTTCACCTTTCGCGACAGTTTCGAGTTGACGCCAGAAGCCGCACCCTGAGCGGTCACAGACTCTGACGTTGGCGTTGTCACGCCGGCGTCACATGACCGCCCTAGCATGTTGATGGTGATGGCTACCCCATCCGCTACCCCTCGACTTAACCATGAACCACCCCTTTCGCTTGCCGCTGGACGCCAGTCGACATCGCGGCTTCACAACGCCCTTGCGCCTGCTGCTGGCCACCACCACAGCGCTCTGGATGGGCAGCACCCAGCCCCTGGCCAGCACCGCCAGCGCGCCACGCCAGATAACCGAGTTGCGGTTTCGCGAATTTTTACTATCGTCCAGCGACACCACGACAAGCCCGGTCAGCCCCACCCTGCACCAAGCCGATGGTCAGGCAGTGCAGCTGGTGGGTTATATGGTGCGGCAGGAAAGGGCCACACCCGGACGCTTTTTGCTGGCTTCGCGTCCCCTTGTCCAAACACAGACAGACACGCAAGCCCACGTGCTAGCGAGTACCACCGTGCGGATAGAACTTGATGTCGGGCAACAGGACTGGGCCGTGCCGCATGTACCGGGCCTGATAACAGTCAATGGCGTGCTGCGTGTCAACCAACCTGAAGCGCACACCGGACAGCAGATCTGGTTGCGGTTGCAGCTCGGTCCCAATGCCACTCACAGCATGAACGCCAGCGAACTCACCGGCTACCTGCACCGTGCTTAGCGGCCTACTGACGCATAGCTGGTCATAAAAATGTCACATCAGTGATGCATGATTTGTCTCTTTAATTTGAGCAGGAAACTGGCCATGATTGAACGCTCTTCAGCAACGAAGACACCGATATGTCCGGCAACCCGAAGTTAGACGGCGCCCCAGCCACCCTGATGGAAACCCTAATAAAAACCGATAGCAAATCTGTGTTTAATGAGTGCCACGTGAATTCGAGATTACTTTTTAGCAAAACCGTCACATCTCAAGACAGTGCCCTATAGCTTCACCCAAGGAAATTGAATGAAAATAAAATTATCTGCCCTGGCACTTGCTGCCGCCTTCACCCTCCCGGCCCAAGCACAAACCGAGGTCCAGTGGTGGCATTCCATGACGGCGGTGAACGGGGAGTGGGTCAACGACCTGGCCCGTGACTTCAACGCCAGCCAGACCCAGTACAAAATCATACCGACCTATAAAGGCTCCTACGACGAGTCAATGACTACGGCCGTCGCCGCTTTTCGTTCCGGCAACGCGCCCCACATCCTGCAAGTCTTTGAAGTCGGCACCGCCACCATGATGGCCAGCAGCAAAGCCATTATTCCTGTCGCTCAAGTCATGAAGGATGCGGGCCAGAAGTTTGACCCGAGCACCTATATCTCAGCGGTTGCCGGCTATTACACGGCGCCCAACGGCCAGATGCTGAGCTTTCCATTCAACAGCTCCACCACCGTTTTCTATTACAACAAGGACGCCTTCAAAGCCGCTGGTCTGGACCCTGAAAAAGCCCCCAGCAGCTGGCCCGAGGTGGCACTGGCCGCCGCGAAACTCAAAGCCAACGGTCACAAGTGTCCGCTCACGCTCGCCTGGCAGGGTTGGACCCAGTTGGAAAGCTTCTCTGCCTGGCACAACGTCGAATTTGCCAGCAAAAGCAATGGCCTGGGCGGCATGGATGCCCGTATGAAAGTCAACTCGCCGCTGCATGTGCGCCACATTGATAATCTGTCCAACATGCACAAGCAGGGACTGTTTGTCTACAAAGGTCGCGCCAACGTATCGGAATCCAGCTTTGTGTCGGGTGAGTGCGCGATGATCACCACGTCGTCAGGTTTTTACGGCAACGTCAAGAAAAATGCCAAATTTGCTTTTGGTCTGGCGCCCCTACCGTATTACCCAGACGTCCCCGGTGCACCACAAAACACCGTGATTGGTGGCGCCAGTCTATGGGTCATGGCGGGCAAGAAGTCGGAAGAGTACAAAGGCGTTGCGGCTTTTTTCAACTACCTTTCAGGCCCTGAAGTCCAGTCCGCCAGCCACAAACGGACCGGCTACCTGCCAATCACCATGGCGGCATTCGCGTTGACCGAAAAGTCGGGTTTCTACAAGCAAAATCCGGGTACTGACGTGGCTGTCAACCAGATGATCCGCAAGACCACTGACAAGTCACGCGGTATCCGCTTAGGCAACTATGTGCAGATTCGTGCGATTGAAGACGAAGAACTGGAACAAGTCTGGGGAGGTAAAAAATCTGCCGAAGAAGCACTTGATTCCATCGTCAAACGGGGCGATGACCTGCTGGCCCGCTTTGAAAAAGCCAATAAGTAAATAACGCGGGTGGAAAAGCGCGTCGTTTTCCGCTCGGCCTGGCTACCGTGGGTGCTGATGGCACCCCAGTTAGTGGTCATTGCGGTCTTTTTCTTTTGGCCAGCCTATCAGGCCTTGCTGCAATCGCTGCAACAGTCAGACGCCTTCGGCACCTCGGTGCAATGGGTCGGGCTGGAAAACTTTCGGCATCTCTGGAACGACGAGAGCTATCTGGCCTCGTTCTACACCACGGCCGTTTTTTCAAGCGCCGTGGCGGTGTCGGGCATCAGCCTGTCCTTGTTGCTGGCGGTATTTGCCGACCGCATTGTGAAAGGCGCCCTGGTCTACAAAACGCTGTTGATCTGGCCTTATGCAGTGGCTCCAGCCGTGGCGGGTGTGCTCTGGCTGTTCATGTTTGCGCCCAGTGTCGGCGTGGTCTCGTATGCCCTGCGCACCTTGGGGGTGGACTGGAACCACCTGCTGAATGGCACCCACGCAATGACGTTGGTGGTCATGGCGGCCGTCTGGAAACAGATTTCTTACAACTTTTTATTTTTTTTGGCGGGGTTGCAAAGCATCCCCAAATCATTGATTGAGGCCGCAGCCATTGACGGCGCCGGACCCTGGCGACGCTTCTGGACGATTGTCTTTCCACTGCTGACTCCCACCACCTTTTTTTTGCTGGTCATCAACATCGTCTACGCCTTCTTTGACACCTTTGCCATCATTGATGCCGCCACCCAGGGCGGGCCCGGCAAAGACACCGCTATCCTAGTCTATAAGGTATATTACGACGGCTTCAGGGCCATGGACCTGGGCAGTTCGGCAGCCCAGTCGGTGGTACTGATGGTGATCGTGGTCTTGCTGACGGTGGTGCAGTTCCGCTATGTCGAGAAGAAAGTCAACTACTGATGGAACACCGCCGCCATGATTGAACGTCGCCCACTGCTGGCCGCCCTGTCCCATGTCGTGATGATTCTGGGCGTGCTGGTTGTCTTTTTCCCGCTTTACCTGACGTTTGTCGCCTCGACCCAGACCTCGCAGGCGATTGTGCAAACCCCCATGCCACTGCTGCCTGGCAGCCACCTCATCGAAAACTACAGCGCCGCCTGGAACGGTACGGGTGGCGGCTCCGGCTCTAAGGCGCCGGTCGGGCGCATGATGATGGTGAGCCTGATTACCGCCTTGGTGATTGCCTTGGGAAAAATCTCGATTTCTCTGCTATCGGCCTTTGCCATCGTGTATTTTCGATTTCCTTTTCGGATGTTTTTCTTCTGGGCCATCTTCGTCACCCTGATGCTGCCGGTGGAGGTGCGTATTGGCCCGACCTACCAAGTGGTCGCTGATCTCGGCATGATCAACACCTATGCCGGGCTGACCATCCCCCTGATTGCCTCGGCCACTGCCACGTTTTTATTTCGACAGTTTTTTCTGACGGTGCCCGAAGAACTGGTGGAGGCCGCCCGCATGGATGGCGCCGGACCGATGCGCTTCTTTAAAGACATTCTGGTGCCGCTGTCGCGTACTTCGATTGCCGCGTTGTTTGTTATCCAGTTCATTTACGGCTGGAACCAGTACCTCTGGCCGCTGCTGGTCACCACCAACGAAGACATGTACCCAGTGGTCATCGGTATCAAGCGGATGATCTCGGGCGGCGACTCCGACATGCAATGGAATATCGTCATGGCGACTGCTATTCTGGCCATGATCCCACCAGCGCTGGTGGTGATGCTGATGCAAAAATGGTTTGTCAAAGGCCTGGTCGATACCGAAAAATAAAACACTGAAGCTATGGCCTCCATCACTTTAAAAAATATCGTCAAACGCTACGGCATCGGAAAACACGCCAACCAGGTGATTCACGGTGTCAGCGCCGACATTGCCGATGGTGAGTTCATCGTCATCGTCGGCCCCTCGGGCTGCGGCAAGTCCACCCTGTTGCGCATGGTGGCCGGACTTGAAGAAGTCAGCGCGGGTGAAATCTCCATTGGCAAGCGTGTTGTCAACGACTTGGAACCGTCCGAGCGCGACATTGCCATGGTGTTCCAGAACTATGCCCTATACCCGCACATGAGCGTGTTTGAGAATATGGCTTATGGCCTAAAAATTGCTAAAATTCCGGCACATGAGATTCAGATGCGGGTTGACAAGGCCGCCAAAATTCTTGAAATAGGCCCTTTCCTGCAACGCAAGCCGCGTGAACTCTCGGGTGGCCAGCGCCAGCGCGTGGCAATGGGCCGCGCCATCGTGCGTCAACCCCAGGTTTTTTTGTTTGACGAACCGCTCTCCAATCTGGATGCCAAACTGCGGGCCCAAACCCGACTTGAAATTCAAAAACTGCACCGCGAACTCGGTATTACCTCGCTGTTCGTGACCCACGACCAAGTCGAAGCCATGACGCTGGCACACCGCATGATCGTCATGAATGCCGGCCGGGTCGAGCAATTCGGTACGCCAGAAGAAGTCTACACCCGCCCGGCCACCACCTTTGTTGCCAGTTTTATGGGCTCACCACCAATGAATTTACTCAACAATGCACCCAACGCCCAGCCGGGTCGCATCACTGGAATCCGCCCCGAACACCTCGATGTCACCGCCACCGGCTGGGCACTGCGTGTGGAAGCGGTCGAAATGTTGGGGGCCGAGCGCCTGATCTACGGCTGCTGGACGCACGGCAGCGGCGACGAGACCGTTATCATCCGCACCGAAGAATTCCACACGGCACCGACCCTTGGCAGCACCATCCACGTCACCCCGCGCGCCGGCAAGCTGCACTGGTTTGACGCCAGCAGCAGCCAACGTCTGGCATTGACGCCATGATGCAGGTCACCGCCCAAAACTGGCCTTATCCGCGCTGGATAGCGCACCGGGGCGCCGGCAAACTGGCGCCCGAAAACACCCTAGCCGCCTTTCGCGAGGGGACTCGCTACGGCTACCGCATGTTTGAATGCGATGTCAAACTGAGCCGCGATGGCGTGCCATTTCTGCTGCATGATGCCACCCTTAAACGCACCACAGCGCAACCGGGGCCGGCAGGTAGTGGGGTGGCGGGCGACCACCTTTGGTACGATCTTTCGCAACTTGATGCCGGCAGCTGGCATTCAAGCACCTGGGCCGGCGAGCCTTTGCCCAGCCTGCAAAATATCGCCCGCTACTGCCTGCACAACCACTATTTTTTGAACCTTGAAATCAAACCCACTCCGGGGCTGGCAGCACGGACGGGTGAGGTGATCGCGAATCAGGTCGCCGAACTGTGGCAGCAGGCCGCCGTACCACCCCTGCTGACCTCCTTCGAGCCTGACGCCCTGACCGCAGCGCGTGCGGCCCAACCGACACTGCCGCGCGGCCTGCTGCTAGACACATTGGCACCCGGGTGGCTGAAAAACGCACTGGACCTGGGCTGTGTCGCCATTGTCTGCAATCACACCCTGTGGAACCCGGCCCGCGTGGCGGAAGTCAAAAAAGCCGGCCTGCGAACCCTGAGCTACACCGTCAACGACGCACAATCGGCCCAGCGACTACTCGACCTCGGCACGGACGGCATCATCACCGACCGGGTCGATCTGTTTTCACCGGCGTGACAACAGCCACTGGCTGCTGGCGCACAGCAGGGCCATACCAGCGTAGGTGGCCACCCTGCCATCATGGCCAAAAAACCACAACCCGAGCAGCAGCGTGGCAGCCGTCACAGCAAAATTAACCGCAATCTGCACACGCAAAGCGGACACAGCCGTTACCTGCCTTAAAAACAGGCGGGCCAAGAAAGGCAGCAGCAAGGCCAGCCACAAAGCGGGGGCCAAGAGGTTAAAAATATGGTTCAAGAAGTCAATTGGACTCATCAACAGCAGCCTTTCAAGAGGTAAAGAACGTTTGGCGGCAAGTCAGTGCGGACTGATTTTATAATGGGCGAATGGCAGTTTGGGCTTTAGGCATTAATCACACGACCGCGCCGCTTGATCTGCGCGGTCGTTTTGCGTTCGCGCTCGATCAGATCGAGCCGACCTTAGGTAGTTTGCGCGCCTCACTGGCGCATCAGCCGGAGGCCGCGCTGATCTCGACCTGCAACCGCACCGAGATTTACTGTGCCGGTGATAAGCCCGAACTGGCCCATACGCTGGACTGGTTAGCCCATGCCGGCGGCGTCTCCCCTCAACTGCTGCAGGCCCACGCCTACACGATGGAAGACGGTGGGGCAGCACGCCACGCCTTTCGAGTCGCCAGCGGGCTGGACTCGATGGTACTGGGGGAGCCCCAAATACTGGGCCAGCTTAAGGACGCGGTGCGCGCCGCCGAATCGGCAGGCGCCTTGGGCAGCACCTTAAGTCAATTATTTCAGCGCTCGTTTGCGGTGGCCAAAGAGGTCCGCACCTCGACCGAGATTGGTGCCCACTCCATCAGCATGGCCGCCGCTGCCGTGCGACTGGCTGGACAATTGTTTGAAAACCTGAGTCAGGTCAAAATTTTGTTTGTTGGTGCCGGTGAAATGATTGAGCTTTGCGCCACCCACTTCGCGGCCAAAAACCCCAAAGCCATCACCATCGCCAACCGCACGCTAGAACGCGGCGAAAAACTGGCTAGCCGCTTTGGTGGCGAGGTGATGCACCTAGCCGAACTGCCGGAGCGGCTGCACGAGTTTGACGCCGTCATAAGCTGCACTGCCAGCACCCTGCCCATCATTGGCCTGGGGGCCGTGGAGAAGGCTTTAAAGCGGCGCAAACGGCGTCCCATGTTCATGGTCGATCTGGCGGTGCCGCGTGACATCGAAGTGCAGGTCAAAGCCCTTGAAGACGTTTACCTCTACACCGTGGACGATCTGGCAGGTGTGGTGCAAACCGCACAGGCTAATCGCCAGGCCGCCGTGTCCCAGGCCGAGGCGATTGTGGATGCGGGTGTCCAGAGCTTTTTACACTGGGTTGACCAGCGTGACTCGGTGCCGCTGATTCAGCAGCTCAACGCCCAAGCCGACCAGTGGAGACTGGCTGAATTGATTCGGGCCCGCAAGCTGCTAGCCAAAGGCGAAGACGTAGAGGCGGTACTGGAAGCGCTCTCCAAAGGCCTGACGCAAAAAATGCTGCATGGCGCGATGGCTGAGTTGCATGCCGGTGACGCCAGCGCCCGCAGCCGGGCCAGCACGGCGATCCAGCATTTCTTTTTGCGCAAGTCGCGTTAGCGGCGACGACCTGACGTTGCCACACCCGGTGACGAATCTGGGCCGCACGGGCCCGGCGCCCCTTTCTGCGTCCTGCTCCTTCACTTCCAGAACCTCATGAAACTTTTTCTTCGCCAACAACTTGTCCGTTACGCCGATCGCCTGGGAGAGCTTGAATTTTTGCTGTCACGCGAAGACATTATGAAAGACATGAAACAGTTTCTGGCGCTGTCACGCGAGCACACCGAAGTCTCTGCAGTAGCGAGCCGCTGGTCACGTTACCAACAACGCGAAGCTGATCTGACGGATGCACAAGATATGCTCAAAAGCGCTACCGGCGATGCCGAGATGGTCGTGATGGCTGAAGAAGAAATTGGCGATGCCAGCATGGAGCTACAACAGCTCGAAGGCGAACTGCAGCGCATGTTGCTACCCAAGGACCCAGATGACGCACGCAACGCCTTCATGGAAATACGCGCTGGCACCGGGGGCGACGAATCGGCCCTGTTTGCAGCCGACCTACTGCGCATGTACACCCGTTACTGCGAACGTCGGGGCTGGAAAGCCGAGATCATGAGTGAATCCATGAGCGAACTGGGCGGGTACAAGGAAGTGGTACTGCGCATCGAAGGCGACAACGTCTATGGAGCGTTCAAGTTTGAATCTGGCGGCCACCGCGTGCAACGCGTGCCCAGCACCGAGACCCAGGGCCGCATCCACACCAGTGCCTGCACGGTGGCGGTGCTGGCCGAGCCGGACGAGGCGATCGCCATTCAGATCAACCCGGCGGACTTGCGCATTGATACCTACCGCGCCAGCGGCGCGGGCGGCCAGCACATCAACAAAACCGACTCGGCAGTGCGTATCACCCACCTACCCACCGGCATCGTGGCCGAGTGTCAGGAAGGCCGTAGCCAGCACAGCAACAAGGCCCAGGCCCTCAAAGTGCTGACCGCCCGTATCCACGAGAAAGACCGGTCTGAGCGCGCCACCAAGGATGCCGCCGAGCGCAAGGGTCTGATCGGCACAGGTGACCGCAGTGACCGCATCCGCACCTACAACTTTCCTCAGGGACGCCTGACCGACCACCGCATCAACCTCACGTTGTATAAACTGCTTTACATTATGGAGGGCGATCTGGACGATGTAGTGCAGGCTCTGCAAGCCTACGAGGCGGCCGGGCAACTGGCCGCGCTGGAACTAGGCAGCGGCACATGAACACGGCGAACGCCCCGACCCTGGCACAACTGCTGCTGGACCTGCAGGCCCGGGGACTGGAGCGGCTGGACGCCCAACTGCTGCTGCTGCACGCACTGCAACGCGACCCCCGGCATCGAGCCTGGCTGCTGGCGCACGATACCGACTCGATGGATGCCCCAGCAATGGCGCGTCTGGAGACACTAGCCGGGCGACGACTGTTGGGCGAGCCGCTAGCCTACCTCACGGGCCATAAAGAATTTTTTGGACTTAACCTGCAGGTGGATACCCGCGTGTTGGTGCCGCGTCCAGACACTGAAACGCTGGTCGACTGGGCTCTGACGCTGCTACACACAGGGGGTCTGCAGGCCCTCGATTTAGGTACTGGCAGCGGCGCCATTGCGCTGGCACTCAAGGCCAGTCGGCCCGATCTGCAGGTCAGCGCCATCGACTTCAGCGAAGCGGCGCTGAGCGTGGCGCAGGCCAACGCCCGGCACCTGCAGCTGGATGTCCTGTTTTCGCAGGGTTCCTGGCTGACGGGCGTGGCCTCGACTTTCAACCTGATCGTTGCCAACCCACCCTACATTGCCGACAGCGACCCGCACCTGAGTGCACTCACGTTTGAGCCGCTACAGGCGCTGACCAGCGGCGCCGACGGTCTGAAGGACCTGCGCTGCATCATTGCGCAGGCCCCTGCGCATCTCTACCCCGGTGGCTGGTTGCTGCTAGAGCACGGTTACGACCAGGCGCCCGCGGTCTGCGCCTTGCTACTGGCGGCAGGTTTTTGCGCCGTCCAGTCACGCAATGACTTGAGCAATATTGCGCGCTGTAGCGGCGGACAGCAGCCTGAAGTACCCGAAAATTAACCGTCTCCAATAATCACACCCTCGTCTTTGTGAGCGCAGCGCTGCGATCCAGGGAGACATGGGTTGCAGCGCTGCGCTCGCAGAGAAGAAATGAGGTCATGGGGCTGGCACGTCAGGGTCTGGCGTTGGTGCCGATTGATGCTGTGCCTGTTTCAGGGCCTCGCGAATCTTGTTGTGGTCGTTGCTGCGCAAACCTTCGACCAGTGCCCGCGAGGCGTCAGCGCGCTGTGTGGCGTAAGCCTGCAAGGCTTCCAGAGCATTCGTCGAGGGCACGGCCGAGTCCGGACTAGCCGCCGTCAGTTGCTCAAAACTGTGTTCATAGCCGGCGGTGACATGGGCTTCGATGCGCCCGGCTAGCTGGTTAAAAGACAAACCTTCACGCTGTCCGGTCGTCAGAATGTTGCTCCAACGCTGGCTGATGCCTTGGTCCTGACTCAAAAACTGGCGAATCGCCTCACGAGCGCGAAGTTCTTCGCCAAATCGGTAACTGGGCGGTGGAATGCGCGAGACCAACAACATCCCAGACAACAACAGCAAAATTCCTGCCACGCCACGCCCACGCGAACTGCGCGGGCTGGCCGGCGTCCAGGGCCGCGCCAGCAACCGGCCCAGCAAGGCCCCAGTCAGTAGGCCACCCACATGAGCCGCGTTATCAATCCCCGGCACGACCAGGCCCATGCCCAAAATCAGCAAGGTGAAGACGCAGGCGCCACCAAACAGCCAGCGAAATTCACTCCGGTCGACCTGCAGGCGCTCGCGCCACAGAAACACCAACAACGCACCATAGAGACTAAAAACGGCACCCGAAGCACCGCCCGAGACCGCCTGGTTACCCTGTACAACCAGTGACAGTAAATTGCCCATGACACCGCTACAAATGTACAGCAGCACAAAGCGCCAGCGTCCGTAGAGCCGCTCCAGCAGACGCCCGACATCCCACAAGGCAGCCATATTCAGGACCAGATGCAGCAGACCAAAGTGAACAAACAGAGCGGTCAACAGGCGCCACCACTGGCCGTCCTGGGTGGCTGGTCCAAAATTGGCGCCCCAGGCCAATTGCACGCCGCTGGCGTTCTGCCAGAGGCCCGCCCCAAACACCAGCATAAGGACGAACACCAGCAGGTTAATGAGCAACAAGGTGCTAGTCACGGGCACACGCGCTGGGCTGCTGCCCATTAAATCTGTCAGGCCAAAGGGCAACGGGCCGGGACAGGGCGGAGCGAGAGAAACGGCGTCATTCATGACAACGATTTAACCTCAAATACGGCGCGGCACACGCACCAGTCAGGCCAATTATTTGCCAGACAGTACAGGGCTCTCCGACGCCGGCCTGTCGCACACCACACACCATGTCCAACATCAACCCGGCCTGTCCCCAATGCACCCTGACCAACACCGACCCGGATGGCGACAACTATGTTTGCGCTGACTGCAGCCACGAATGACCGATTACAGAAGCCAGCGCCTAAGACGACGACGCCCAAGCTGTCATCCGCGACGCCAACGGTCAGCTTCTGGCGGACGGCGATGCCGTGGTGCTGATCAAGGACCTGAAGGTCAAGGGCTCGTCTATCACCCTCAAGATGGGCCGCAAGGTCAAGAGTATTCGCCGGGTCGACGGCGACCAAGAGATCGACTGCCAAATGAACTAGGGCAGCTTCATACTCAAGGCTTACTGTCTCAAAAAGATCTGACGCTTTAGTGGTGGTGACCGTGCACGCCGTGCACATGACGGTGCGCGACCTCCTCCTCGGAGGCGACACGAACATCGACCACCGTGACGTTAAAGCGCAGTGCTTTGCCCGCAAAAGGGTGGTTGCCGTCCAGCACCACCGTCCCACCCTTGATTTTCATCACCGTAAACACCTGAGCCTGACCGTCCTCGCCCTGCGTTTGCAACTGACCGCCGACCTTAACGCCCGCCGGGAACTGCGACTTGGGAATGGTTTGCACCAGGCTCTCGTCGCGCAGTCCAAAAGCATCTTCGGGTTGTAGGTCGACCGTAGCCATGAAGCCCGGTACCTGCCCCTCCAAAGCCGCCTCCAGTTTGGGGAAAGTATTATCATAGCCGCCATGTAGATAGACCATGGGGTCGGTGCTTTCTTCCAGCAGTTTGCCTTGGGTGTCAGACGCTTTGTAGCGCAGTGTCACAGCGGTATTTTTTTCGATTTTCATAAAGTACTTGAATTGAAATAGAGATGATCGACGAACTATTTTCGCGCAATGACAGCCCGCCCGAAAATTAAGCACCATCGAACACATGGTTTTTTCAAGCCTTTAATCAGGCTCCCAGCCAAGCTTCGTAAGCTTGGATAGCTATTATTTTAATAAGCCAAAGCAGTCAGCCCCTGGCCCTGCAGGGTCAACGGCGGCAGGACGCGGGCGAAGGTGAAATAATTACGTCATTTACAAATAAGGATCCATGACATGAGTGACACACAACAACGCATCGACGAACTGGTGAAATCCAACGAAGTCGTGCTTTTCATGAAAGGCAATGCTAGCTTTCCCCAGTGCGGATTCTCAGGCCGTGCCATCCAGATTTTGAAAGCCTGTGGCGTCGAGTCCAAAGGGCTGACCACCGTCAATGTGCTGGAAGACGCTGAAATCCGTGCCGGCATCAAGGACTACAGCAACTGGCCGACCATTCCCCAACTCTACGTCAAGGGTGAATTCATTGGAGGCTCGGACATCATGATGGAAATGTACGAAAACGGAGAACTATTGCAAGCACTGACCAAAGCGGCCTGACACGCAACCGGCGTGTCAGCAACAAAAAAGCCACTACGTGTGGCTTTTTTGCATTCTGTCCTTCAACGCCGCTCAATCATGCTGCGGCACAGCGATGTAGCGGCACAACCTACACTTGAATAACGTTGTGTCAGTTGCTTGAAAGTCATAACTCTGGAGTCCACTATGGAATCTCGCAGTCTTGTTCCCCTGCCTTCAACCTGCCGCTGGCCCGGATGAGCTGCGTTTTACAACCTGATGAGGTCGAAAGCAAACTGGCCAAATTGCAGGAACGCGAGTACGACGGCCTAGGCGCCACCTACCAGCGGAGGCTGGAACGGGGGCCGCAACGCTTATCTGTCAAGCTGGCAAGCGTACCTGATATGGCCTACCTTTACGATGCATGCCCAATTTCACCGAGGTGTTCGACGACGTCAAACGCAATGTCGCCCTGGCCCAGGACAGCCGCGACGGCCTAAACGTCACACCGATCCTGCTGCTCGGCCCCCAGGCATCGGCGAAACCCATATCGTCAAGTAGCTGGCCGACTTGCTGGACACTGGCATGACACTGGTACCCATGAGTTCTATGACGGCCAGCTGGTGGCTGTCAGGATCATCGTCGCAGTGGAAAGGGCCCAAACCGAGCAAGGTATCTGACGCGCAGATGGACGGCGAATAGGCCAACCCGGTGGTTGTGGCAGACAAGATCAACAAAGCCAGTGCCGATGCGCAGTACGACCCGCTGGGGGCCCTCTATAGCCTGCTGGAGCACTACACAGCCAAGAACTTCACCGATGAGTTTGCTGAAGGCGCGATTGATGCCACTCAGGTGATGTGGATCACCACCGCCAACGACAAGCGCGCCATTCCCGATTCCATTTTGAACCGCATGAACATCTACCAGCTGGCGGCGCCGTCAACCGAGACGGCGCGCGCGATAGACCGCAACCTGTACCAAGGCCTGCGCCATGCCCATGGTTGGAGCAACCACTTTTTACCAGAACCGCAGCCCGATGTGCTGGGCCATATGAGTGCCCTGGCCCCGCGTGAGATGCGCCGGGCCTGAATGACCGGCTTTGGCAATGCCCTACTGGAGCGTCGCAGTGAGGTCCCAGCGTTTTTTGGCACCCAGCACCGCATTCGGGTAAAGCGACTTGCCGCGCGAGCCGTTGTAGCGGCCCAGCGCCATAAACAGGTCCCCTCTTTCAAGGTCCAAGTAATGGCGCAGGATGACACAGCCAAAACGTAAATTGGTCTGCAGGTTAAACAGCTGGCCGGCATCCCCGTTGGCCAGCACGCGCGTCCAGAACGGCATCACCTGCATGTAGCCCCGGGCACCCGCGCTGGAGACGGCAAACTTACGAAAATTACTTTCCACCTGCACCAGCCCCAACACCAGCGCCGGGTAGAGGCCGGCACGCCGACTCTCATACCAAAGGGTTTGCAGAAATTCCTGGCGCACCTGCCATTGCGGCTTCTGGCGCCGCAAGCGGTCACTGGTGCGCCCCTGCCAACGCAAATAATTCAGTCGCGACTCGGTGTCGGAAAACTCCAGTTTTGGCGGCGCCTGACTGGCAATGGCCGAACTCAGGGCACTGCGCACCGAGTCCACCAGGGATTCCTCCAACTGCGAACCAGCCATAGCCGACCCAGGCAATCCGAGCCACAGGCCCAGACCGGAGGCCAGGGACACGAGACTGCTGCGTCTGGAAGTCATGCTGGCATCTCTGTAGCCTGTTACGCGGCCAATCGGGACTGGATCAAAGCTAGGACGTCAGTCACAGACACGGCACTGGCGGCGGTATCGCGGCGATGTTGATATTCAATCTGACCCTCCTTCAGACCCCGATCGCCAATGGTGATGCGGTGCGGTACACCAATCAGCTCCCAATCGGCAAACATAGCACCGGGACGCTCGCCACGGTCGTCCAGGATGACGTCAACGCCGGCTGCCAGCAACTCGGCATACAGCGTGTCGGCAGCAGCTTTGACATCGGGAAAACGGTCAGGGCCAATCGGGCACAGCACCACCGTAAACGGCGCCAGGGCATCAGGCCAGATGATGCCGCGCTCGTCGTGGTTTTGTTCAATGGCAGCCGCCGGCAGGCGCGTGATGCCAATACCGTAACAACCCATTTCCATGAACTGGGGCTTGCCGTTGACATCCAGAAAAGTGGCATTCATGGCCTGACTGTATTTGTTGCCGAGGTAGAACACGTGGCCCACCTCAATGCCACGCTCGATCGCCAAGACACCTTGGCCGTCGGGCGAGGCGTCACCTGCCACCACATTGCGCAAATCGGCCACCAGTAAGGGTTCGGGCAGGTCGCGCGCCCAGTTAACGCCAATAAAGTGGAAGCCGGGCCGGTTGGCACCGCAAATCCAGTCGCTCATGACGGCAACATCGCGGTCGACGATTAGGCTCAATGGCTTCAACAAGCCGATGGGGCCCAGGTAACCGGGCTTGCAGCCAAAGTGTTCTTCAATTTCAGGCAAACTGGCAAAACGAAAACCAGTGAGTCCCGCCAATCGGCCAACCTTAACCTCGTTCATGTCATGGTCGCCGCGCAACAGCAGCAGCCAAACCTGGGTTTTGACGACCGCGCCCTCCTTGTCCAGCGTGTCGGTCGCCAGCACCAGCGACTTGACGGTGTTCTGCAACGGCACGTTCAACATCTCAGCGACATCGGCACAGGTGCTTTTGTCCGGCGTGGCGGTTTGGGTCATGACCTGCACCGGACTCGGGCGCGGGCCGGCGGGGGCCAGTGCTTCGGCTTTCTCCATATTCGCCGCGTAGTCACTGGCCGGGCAATACACAATGGCATCTTCACCGGTGGCGGCGATAACCTGAAATTCTTCACTCAAATCACCCCCGATGGCACCGCTGTCGGCGGCCACGGCGCGGTAGGTCAGCCCGAACCGGTCAAAAATCCGGCGGTAGGCGGCAGCCATCACCTGATAGCTGGCCTTGGCGGAGGCCGGGTCGCGGTCAAAACTGTAAGCGTCCTTCATAATGAATTCACGCCCGCGCATCAAACCAAAACGGGGCCGGCGCTCGTCCCTAAATTTGGTCTGGATCTGGTAAAAGTTTTTAGGCAACTGTTTGTAGCTTTTAATCTCCTGACGCGCAATGTCAGTCACCACTTCTTCGCTGGTCGGCTGCATCACAAAATCACGGCCATGACGATCCTTAATACGCATCATCTCGGGGCCCATAGTGGCAAAGCGGCCGGTCTCCTGCCAGAGTTCGGCCGGCTGGACCACCGGCATGCTGAGTTCAACCGCGCCGGCCCGGTTCATTTCTTCGCGCACGATGTGCTCGACCTTGCGCACCACACGCAAACCCAGGGGCATGAGGCTGTAAATACCGGCACCGAGTTTTTTGATCATGCCGGAGCGCAGCATCAGCTTGTGACTGACCACTTCAGCGTCGGCAGGGGCCTCTTTGAGGGTGGAGATGAAGAATTGGGAGGCTTTCATGACATGACTCGGGAAATAACTGAGGGCTGCAGCCTTTGATGCACACCACTTGCTGTGCATAATGAAA
>JBLHZH010000001.1:0-24829 GCA_047629695.1 Rhodoferax sp. | reverse complement strand
CGCGGTGCCAAGGAAAAAACCGGTGCCCTAGGCGATGCTGTAGCCCACCAAGAAATAGACCACCGTTGAGACTGAAAAATCCACTTGAATTTTATCAAGGCATTCACTTGGTTCTTGCGACGCACGGTGCCAAGCTCGAGAAACGCAAAACCCACATGCATGGCGAGCACCATAATGGCGGCAAGAAGAATGGGCAAGGTGTCGGCGCCCTGCTGCAGTACCTCCATAAAAACCTCGTACCGTTAAATGATTAATATTGGTGTGTAAATTTTGAACAAATTGGAAGCACATCAGATTCAAGCAAGAACTTCTCCTGATTCGAGGCGCCAACTGCGGTCAACTTGGATTTATACTGATGATTTTGCGCCGATTTGATTCACGATTGCGGGCGCCGAAGTCAATGCACTTCGAAATACAGCTAAATACGGCCACCGCCACCCCATCAGGGTCACCCGGCTCCGGATTTAGCGCAGCCGGGTTTTTTTATGTTGATTGCCACCTCAGAGTCCATGCACTTTACCGTCGCCCTGCCTTTACAAAGCGGCGCCTCCCTGCGAGACTATTCTTTGAGTTTCGAAACCTACGGTACGCTTAACGCCGACAAATCCAACGCCGTTTTAGTTTGCCACGCACTGAACGCCTCCCACCATGTGGCGGGCGTTTACGCAGGACAGGACAAGTCCGCAGGTTGGTGGGACAACATGATTGGCCCGGGCAAGCCTCTTGACACTCAACGTTTCTTTGTCATTGGCATCAATAATCTGGGCTCCTGCTTTGGCTCGACCGGACCGATGCATCTGAATCCGGACAATGGCCGTATTTATGGCGCCGACTTCCCTGTTGTCACGGTGGAGGATTGGGTCAACGCCCAGGCGCGCTTACTGGACGTGTTGGGTATTCAAACCCTCGCCGCTGTGATGGGCGGTAGCCTTGGCGGCATGCAGGCCCTGAGTTGGGCGTTGCAATACCCGGACCGTATTCGCCATGCCGTAGTGGTGGCCAGTGCGCCCAACCTCACGGCCGAGAACATCGCCTTCAACGAGGTGGCGCGCCGCGCCATCGTGACTGACCCCGACTTTCATGGCGGTCACTTTTACGAGCATGGCACCGTGCCCAAACGCGGCCTGCGCATCGCCCGCATGATTGGCCACATCACTTACCTGAGTGATGATGTCATGAATGAGAAGTTTGGTCGCCAGTTGCGGTCGGCGGTCAATCAGCAAGGCAAAAATGATGGTGTAGGTAATTATTTATATAGCACGCAGGACGTTGAGTTCCAGATCGAAAGCTACCTGCGCTACCAAGGCGACAAATTTGCCGAGTATTTTGATGCCAACACCTACCTGCTGATTACCCGTGCACTGGATTACTTTGATCCTGCCCGTACCTACTGCGGCGACCTCAGCCAGGCGCTGGTCCGGGCCAGTGCCAAATTTTTACTGGTGAGCTTTACCACCGACTGGCGCTTTGCACCGCAGCGCAGCCGCGAGATCGTCAAGGCCCTGCTCGACAACCGGCGAGACGTGAGCTACGCCGAAATCGACGCACCGCACGGCCATGACGCCTTTTTGCTCGATGACGCACGCTATATGGATGTGGTTCGCTCCTACTTCAATAACGTAGCCAAAGAGGTGACAACATGACTAACCTCGCGACGATGCAGGCCATCGCCCCCCTGATACCGCAAGGGGCTCGCATTCTCGACCTAGGCTGTGGCGACGGCGCACTACTGGACTACCTGCAAAAAACGCGCGGCTGCACTGGCTACGGCATTGAGATCAGCGACGCCAATGTGCAGGCATGCGTACAACGTGGCGTCAACGTGATCCAGCTCAACCTGGACGAAGGCCTAGCGATGTTTGACGATGCCTCATTTGAGGTGGTGCTGCAAATCGACACCCTACAGCACCTGCGCAATGCCGAGGTGATGCTGCGTGAAACCGTGCGAGTCGGTCGCCTCGGCATCGTCGCTTTTCCCAACTTTGCCCACTGGCCGAACCGCCTGAGCGTGCTGCGCGGGCGCATGCCGGTCACACGCCGCCTGCCCTACCAGTGGTATGACACGCCCAACATTCGCGTCGGCACACATGCCGATCTGGCGCTGCTGGCCCAGCGTAGCGGCCTCAAAGTGCAAGACAGCTTTGGTCTACAGGAGGGCCGCATCGTGCGTTTTTGCCCTAATCTGCTGGCCGGCACCTCGGTCTACACCCTGTCACGTTAAGCCCATTGCCCGCGTGAACGGGCGGGCAATGGGCAGGCTCATCAGCGGTCGTTTTCATTTCGTATGATATCGGCTCGCACTCTTATTACCTGTTGCTTACAAGATCACCGTCATGGCCCCCTCCAACTTAAAAAATCAGTCTGTCGCGCGCCGCCTAGCCGTGTTATCCCTCAGTGGGCTGGCGCTGGTGTTGCTGGCTGTCGGCATCGCTATTGGCGTCATCGAAATGCGCAGCACACACGCCTTAATGGTGACGTCGGTGGCCGAGCGCCTGCAAAGCGTGGTGATGGTGGCCGACACCTCTGACCGCCTGAACCGGGAACTGGCACAGCGTTCGTTCAACAGTTTTCGGCACGACTTCGACCCAGTCATGGCCTTGGGAGAGACCCCTGGAGAACTCCTGAGTTTTGGCGTCCCGCTTAACAACGACTTTGCTGCGGTGGACAAATTTTCCCGCGACACCGGTGGCGTTGCGACCGTATTCGTCAAGAATGGAGCCGACTTTAAACGTATAACCACCTCGCTTAAAAAGCAGGATGGTGAGCGCGCCATGGGCACCTTGCTCGATCGCGCCCATCCGGCCTACGACCTGATGCTGGCAGGCCAGCCATACACCGGCCCAGCCGTATTGTTTGGCAAACCTTATATGACGCACTACGACCCAATCAAAAATGCTGCCGGCAGCGTGGTCGGTATTTTCTTTGTCGGCAGCGACATGACATTACAACAACAGGCACTGGAAAAACAAATTGCCGACCTGACATTTTTTGATACCGGAGGCGTCTACTTCATCGATATGCAGGGGACGTTGACAGACGCCCGCCTGATCGTGCACCCCAGCGCCAAAGGCAAAAAAGTGTTGGAGGCCTACCCGCAGGCAGACCAGTTCCTGACCGCACTGGCCACCGCACCCGAGGGCTATCTGGACCACGCCTTCCCGATTCTGGAGGCCCCCGTCGGCGACAAATGGGCCGTCATGCGCAAGACCCAATCGGGCACCAGCTGGTTGGTAGCCGAGGTCTCGGAGCGCGAGTCGCTGGCCCAGTACTGGCGCAACATGAGTGTGATATGGAGCCTGCTGGCCGCTACCACCGTATTGCTCGGACTGGGCTTGTACCGGCTGGTGCGCAACACCGTGAGCCGACCGCTGGCCGAACTCACACAGGCCGTCACAACGGTGGCCCAGGGCGACCTGACGCAAGCCTTCCAGACCCAACGCCAAGACGAGATCGGCACTCTGATTCGGGGCGTTGAAGGCATGCGCCAGCGCTACCTGCAGGCCCTGTCTGAGGTCCGTGCCGCCGTTGACAGCATTGGCACCGCCAGCGCCGAAATTGCCAGCGGCAACCAGGACCTGAGCGTGCGCACCGAGCAAACTGCCAGCAACCTGCAGCGCACCGCCTCCAGCATGGACGCACTCACCGGCACCGTGCAGCAGTCGGCTGACGCGGCTCGCCAGGCCAACCAACTGGCCGCGTCAGCCGCCGAAGTCGCGGCACGCGGCGGCGCCGTGGTCGGCCAAGTGGTGGCTACCATGCGTGACATCAACCAGAGCTCGCGCCAGATTGCTGACATCATCAGCGTGATTGACGGTATCGCTTTTCAGACCAATATCCTGGCCCTGAATGCTGCTGTCGAAGCGGCCCGGGCCGGCGAGCAGGGCCGTGGCTTTGCGGTGGTTGCCAGCGAAGTGCGCAGCCTGGCGCAGCGCAGTGCCGAGGCCGCCAAAGAGATCAAGACCCTGATCGACACCTCGGTTGTCAAGGTTGAATCAGGCTCAAAACTAGTACAAAACGCGGGCCAGACTATGGACGAAATTGTCGGTTCGGCACAACGCGTCAGCGACATCATTGGTGAAATTACCGCCGCCGCGGTCGAGCAGTCGGACGGCATCGGCCAGGTCAACACGACGATTGGCCAGCTCGACCAGATGACGCAACAAAATGCGGCGCTGGTGGAACAATCGGCCGCCGCCGCTGAGAGTCTGCGCGACCAGGCACAACGTCTGGCGCAGGTGATTGCCGTGTTCCGGCTCGGCGACTCACAGCACAGTGCAAGCCCGCGCCTGCAGCATGATCAACCCACGTCAACCCGGAAAATCAAATGAACGCATGCATCCCTGAACCCACACTGAATGCCGCCCAGGCCCTGGGCGAGGTCAGCCGCGCTTGGGACGACGACATCGTTCACCGCCTTGAAGACTACATCCGCATCCCAGCCAAGTCACCGGCGTTTGACGCTGACTGGGCGAAAAACGGCTTTCTCGACACCGTGTTGTGGGACGCAGCCACCTGGGTTCACGCCCAGAAAGTTGAAGGCCTGACACTCGAAATCATCCGGCTCGAAGGCCGCACGCCAGTGCTGTTTTTTGAGGTTCCCGCCTCCTGCGGCAGCAGCGAGGCGGCGCCAGCGCAAGCCGCGTCGACGCAGACTGTTCTGATGTACGGCCACCTAGACAAGCAACCCGAATTCACCGGCTGGCGCAGCGACCTGGGGCCTTGGAGCCCCAAATATGAAGACGGCAAATTGTATGGCCGGGGAGGTGCTGATGACGGCTACGCAGTGTATGCCAGCATCGCCGCCATCCAGGCGCTCAAAAGCCAGAAAGTCGCGCATCCCCGCATCATTGGCCTAGTCGAGACCTGCGAAGAAAGCGGCTCCTATGACTTACTGCCATATGTGGACGCGCTGCGCGCCCGCTTGGGCGATGTCGCCCTGGTGGTCTGTCTTGACTCCGGCGCCGGCAACTACGACCAGCTCTGGCTGACCAGCAGCCTACGCGGCATGGCCAGCGGAGTTTTGAAGGTGGAGATTTTGACTGAGGGCGTGCATTCAGGTGATGCCAGTGGCCTGGTACCGTCCAGCTTTCGCATCATGCGTCAGGTGCTGGACCGGCTGGAAGACAGCGCCACCGGACGCCTACTGCCGGCCTCATTCCACTGTGAAGTACCGCCCGACCGGTTGGCACAAGCCAAAGTGACAGCGGCGATTTTGGGTGAGGCCCTGTACAAGCGCTTTCCCTGGGCGCATTACGACTGCGGCGGCGCCAGCACGTTTGCCTTGCCCACCACCACCGACCCGGTGCAGGCCCTGCTTAACCGCACTTGGTCGCCGACATTAAGTGTGACCGGCGCTGAAGGCTTTCCCGACTTCAAAAATGCCGGCAACGTGCTACGGCCCTACACCGCTTTCAAGCTGAGTCTGCGTTTGCCACCGCTGGTAGAAGCCGCTACGGCGGTGCAGGAGCTCAAGCAGTTGCTTGAAGACAACGCCCCTTACCAGGCTCGCGTGACGTTTGAAAGCGGCGGCGGCGCCACCGGCTGGAATGCCCCCAGCACCGCACCCTGGTTCGAGCAGGCGTTGCAAGACGCATCCAAAGCCTACTTTGGCGCGCCCTGTGGCTACATTGGTCAGGGCGGCACCATTCCACTCATGAGCATGCTGTCCCAGGGTTTCCCCAAAGCCCAGATGATGGTTTGCGGCGTACTCGGTCCCAAAAGCAATGCGCACGGCCCGAATGAGTTTTTGCATGTCCCGTATGCCAAGAAGCTCACCGCGGCGGTGGCCCATGTGATCGCCCAACTGGCCTGACACCAAAGCTCTCATGACGACTTTGTGGACCTGTCAATCAGCATAAACCCGCTCGGCCACGCGCGGGAGGCATGCTAAGGTCACTTGTTTTACAGGCAAGGAAGCTTCTCATGCAAATTTCTCGACGCACTGCCCTTATTTTTGGCCTTGGCACGGTTGCGGCAGCTAGTCCTGTGCTCGCCCAACAGCAATTTATCAATATTCTGACAGGGGGACAAAGCGGGGTTTATTATCCAATGGGTGTGGCCCTGTCCCAGATTTACGCTCGTACCATTCCCAATGTTAAAGCCACAGCCCAGGTGACACGCGCCTCCGCCGAAAATCTTAACCTGCTGCAGGCCGGTCGCGGTGAACTGGCTCTAACTTTGGCCGACTCTCTGTCAAACGCCTGGAAGGGCGATGTTGAAGCCGGCTTTAACACGCCACTGAACCGGCTACGTGGCCTGTCCGCCACTTACAACAACTACATCCAGATCGTGGCCAATGCAGAGTCCGGCATCCGCACGCTAGCCGACCTCAAGGGCAAGCGCGTATCCGTCGGTGCCGCCAAGTCGGGTACCGAATTGAACGCACGTGCGGTGCTGAAAGCCGCTGGCCTGAAATACAGCGACCTGTCCAAAGTCGAGTACCTGCCGTTTGGCGAATCCGTCGAGCTAATGAAGAATCGTCAGCTTGATGCCACACTTCAATCATCGGGCTTGGGCGTGGCCTCAATCCGTGACCTCGCCACCGCAGTGGATATCGTCGTAATAGCGGTACCGGCCGAAGTGATCGCGAAAATCGACGACGCAGCCTATCAGGTGTCCATGATTCCGGCCAACACCTATGCCGGCCAAACCGCGGATGTACCGACGGCCGCCATCACCAACTACTTGGTCACCCACTCCCGTGTGTCTGACGAGCTGGCCTACCAGATGACCAAAACCATGTACGCTAACCTTGAAAGTCTCTACGCCGCCCACAATGCGGCCCGCGCCATCAGGCCTGAGAACGCCATCAAAGGCATGCCAGTGCCGCTACATCCGGGCTCTGAACGTTATTACAAGGAAGTGGGTTTGATCAAGTAACCTGCAATGAACGCTCCAACAGAAACCTCTCGAGATGGCCTGCGCGGCGTCATTTTTTGGATTGCCATCGCCTTCTCGGCCTTCCAGATTTACACCGCCGCCTTCAGCCCTTTGTCCAGCCAGGTAGTGCGCGCCATTCACGTCGGCTTTGTGCTGCTGATGGTGTTTGTACTCATGCCGTCTTTTCGAGCCGGTGGCGATGGCATCAAACCGCTGGCCTGGGCGATGGGTCTGACAGGGTTTTTTCTGAGTTTTTACCATTGGTATTTTGAGGCCGACCTGACCCTGCGAGCCGGCGAATTGACGATGTCAGACTGGGCAATCGGTGTCATCACCGTGCTGCTGGTGTTTGAGGCGGCGCGGCGCATGATGGGCTGGGCCCTGCCCCTGATCTGCGCCCTGTTCCTGCTTTATGGCCTGCTCGGACAGTACTTGCCGGATGGCATGGCGCACCGGGGTTTTGGCATCGACCAGATTGTCAGCATGCTGGCCTTCGGCACTGAAGGCATCTACGGCACGCCGACCTATGTGTCATCTACCTATATTTTCCTATTCATCCTGTTTGGTGCATTTCTGGAACAGGCCGGTATGATCCGACTGTTTAATGACCTCGCTATGGGCACCGTAGGCCATACTCGCGGCGGCCCGGCCAAAGTGTCGGTAGTGACCTCCGGCCTGATGGGCACAATCAACGGCTCCGGCGTGGCCAATGTGGTGACCACCGGCCAGTTCACGATTCCACTAATGAAGCGCTTTGGCTATTCCAGCTCCTTTGCTGGTGGTGTGGAGGCCACCGCCAGCATGGGTGGGCAGATCATGCCGCCGGTGATGGGCGCCGTCGCCTTCATCATGGCCGAGACCATCAACGTCCCCTACCTCGAGATTTGCAAGGCCGCGGTGATACCTGCCGTGTTGTACTTTGTGACCGCCTTCTGGATGGTGCACCTTGAAGCTGGTCGCAAAGGCCTGCTCGGCATTCCCAAGGAGGAATGCCCCAACCCCTGGACCGCTATACGCCAGCAATGGCCGCTACTGTTGCCGCTGGTGGGGCTGGTGGGGCTGCTGTTCTCGGGCTACACGCCACTGTTTTCAGGTACCGTGGGGCTGGCCCTTACGGTAGTGCTGATCTTTGGCGGCGCCGTACTCTCGGGTGTGCAGGGGCGCGCGCTACGCGGGTTGTTCTGGGTACTGCTGGGCTTCGCCTGCGCCGGCTTTTATAAATTTGGTGTGGGCACCTTCTTTGTCGTGGTGGCACTGCTGCTGACCATTACTTACATCCGTCGCACCGGGAGCGATGCACGGGCGCTGGCGGTGCGCGCACTGGCCGATGGCGCGCGCCATGCCTTGCCGGTGGCGATTGCCTGCGCGCTGGTAGGCGTCATTATCGGGGTGGTCAACTTGACTGGCGTGGCAGCTGAGCTGGGCGGTCACATCATCGCTATCGGCGAGAAAAGTCTGTTCCTAGCGCTGCTACTGACGATGCTCACCTGTCTGGTGCTGGGTATGGGGATTCCAACCATTCCGAACTACATCATCACCAGTTCATTGGCCGCACCCGTGCTGTTGGAGCTTGGCGTGCCGCTGATCGTCTCGCACATGTTTGTCTTTTACTTTGGCATCATGGCTGATCTGACGCCACCGGTAGCGCTAGCCGCGTTTGCCGCGGCACCGATCGCCCGTGCCTCCGGCCTGGCCATCAGCGTGCAGGCGCTAAGGGTGGCGATTGCCGGCTTCATCGTGCCCTTCATGGCGGTCTACAGTCCGGCACTGATGCTGCAGGGCGGCGACTGGATGGATACGCTGTATGTGGTGTTTAAGGCACTGGTGGCGATCGGTCTGTGGGGCATGGGCGCCATCGGCTTTCTGGCGCTACCGCTGCACTGGAGCGAGCGAGTGTGGGCGGTCGTCGCGGCCTGCTTCCTGGTGCTGGCCCTGCCGCTAACCGACGAAATCGGCCTGGCGGCAGCGGCCCTGCTGCTGTTTTGGCATTTCCGGCGGGCACGGGCGGCGCGCGCCCTGAGTGCTAATTTGGTAGGACAGGCCTGAGCCTCTTTCCAGGTATTTGTCTGGCGCTGCTGACAACCACCAGCGCACCGGTCTTTGTGCCGGCGCAGCAGGTCACGCTGGCATGGCAGCACTCGATTGAAAAAATACGCTGGGAAGAAGACTATGCGGTTGTTGCTCTGGCCGGCCTTGGTGACACGCCGGATTCAATCCTCTATTTGAAAGCGACAGCCGCGCGAGTGCAGGGCTCGGGCGCCGGGATGGAACCTCCGGCTGACGCCGTGCTGCGCCAAGGCTGGTATCACTATGTGCCGACCACGCCGCTGTTATCCGAGCTACGGCTGACCCGATCTACCTTCACCCCTGACTACGAACTCTGCGTTGGCGGGCAATGCCAACCACTGGCGCAGTGGCTGGTGTCTGACGGTTGGGTGACCCGCATGTGGGCTTGTCAGCGGCCTTAATTCCCTACGAAGCAAGATGATTAGACATAAAATGATTTCACCTCAAATCGTTTTGTACAATAATAATGTTTCTTAATTTGGAATTCAGTGGAACAAGAAACAGAAACATGCTTATTGCAGTCAAGTGACGGACTCAAGAGTCCGGCCACAAGACGGGTCGCGGTTAATGAGTCGATCCACATTTTGCAAAGCGTTCGTCGAATCGCGCAATGTGTGGAACACCATTCAAAGCGGCTCAAGACAAGCTACAACATCACGTCGCCGCAATTGGTCGCGCTCATGGCGATCGCCCGACTGGGCCCGAGCACATTGAAGTCAATCGGGCGGGAAATTCACCTGAGCTCCAGCACCGTGGTCGGCATTGTCGACCGGCTGGAAGAGAAAAATCTGGTCGCACGAGAACGCGATACTCGCGACCGGCGCAATGTCTTTGTCAGTGTTACGGAGCACGGCAAGCACTTGGTGGACGACGCCCCGTCGGCCCTGCCTCAGGGCTTTGCCCGGGCACTGGGCACCTTGTCAGAGGTAGATCAGCAGACGCTGGTGGTGGTGTTGGAGCAATTCGCAACGCTGTTGGAAGCCAAAGCGCAGCCCAGCGGATTTTGAGCCTTTGTTTTACCCACTGATTTTCGCCCATCGGTCCGGCACCTTGGTAGCAGATCTCTGCCCTCGACGTACCGGCCGGCAACAGGAGAATCCATGAATGGACCACAACCCAACTTTAATGCAGGTCAACTGACCTTGCGTCAACCACTGCGCAGCGATGGCTCGGCGCTGCACGCTTTGATCGCCAACTGTCCTCCACTGGACCTGAATTCGGTCTATGCCTATTTGTTGCTGTGCCTGCACCATCCCCAGACCAGTGTCGTGGCAGAACTCGACGGCATTTTGGTGGGCACCGTCACCGCCTACATTCCGCCGCAGCAACCCGATACGCTGTTTGTCTGGCAGGTTGCCGTTGCACCGCAAATGCGAGGGCAAAAACTGGCCCCGCGTATGCTGCAACATCTGGTGCAAGCCTGTATCACGCCGCGTCAACTACGCTGGATGGAAACCACCATCAGCCCCAGCAATAGACCATCGCACCAGCTTTTTACTAATTTTTCCCTGCAGCACGACGCAGGTTGTTCCATAACCCCTCTGTTTGCCGCCGAAGACTTCGGCGAGAGTGGCCACGAAGAAGAGCGCCTTTACAAACTCGGCCCCTGGGACCGTGCTGCCTGACGGCCAGCCGCTTTTCACCCTTCGTTACATTCCTATAGGAGAAACATCATGCATACATTTAACAAACTTGAATCCCAAGTCCGGGGCTACATCCGGTCCTTTCCCACCATTTTCACCAAAGCCCAAAACGCGGTCCTAACCGACGAAAACGGACGAGAATATATTGACTTTTTGGCCGGCGCCGGCAGCCTGAACTACGGCCATAACAACCCGGCCATGAAGCAGGCACTGATCGAGTACCTGGCAGAAGATGGCGTCATGCAGGGTCTGGACATGGCAACCTCAGCCAAGAAAAAATTCCTTCTCACCTTTGAAGAACACATCCTTAAGCCCCGCAAGATGCAATATAAGGTGCAATTCACAGGTCCCACCGGTACCAATGCGGTTGAAGCCGCCATCAAGCTGGCGCGCAACGTGACCGGTCGCCAGAACGTCATCTCGTTTACCAACGGCTTTCACGGCGTCACGCTGGGCGCCCTGGCACTGACGGGCAACCGCAAGTTTCGTGATGCCGCCGGCGTTGCCCTGTCCGACGTCCACCGCGCCGCCTATGCCAATTACTTCGGTCCGGAAATTGACACTATTGCGATGCTCGACAAACTGATTGCTGACCCCAGCAGCGGCGTTGACCTGCCGGCGGCCATCATTGTCGAAACCGTGCAGGGCGAAGGCGGCCTGAATGTGGCCAGCATGAGCTGGCTCAAGAAGCTAGAGCAACTGTGCCGTCGTCACGAAATCCTGTTTATCGTGGATGACATCCAGTCCGGCTGTGGCCGCACCGGCACCTTTTTCAGCTTTGAGCCAGCCGATATCAAGCCCGACATTGTGACCTTATCCAAGTCACTGTCCGGCTTCGGTTTGCCGATGTCGATTGTGCTGATCAAGCCCGAACATGATGTCTGGAAGCCCGGCCAGCACAACGGCACCTTCCGTGGCAACAACATGGCATTTGTCACCGCTACCATGGCACTGACCCACTACTGGAGCGACAACAAGTTTCAGGCCTCAGTCGTGAAGAAGTCACTGACCGTCACCACCTACCTTGACAACTTGGTAAAAAATTACCCGGAAGCTGGTATGGAGCGACGCGGCCGTGGCCTAATGCAGGGCCTGTCCTTCAAAGATGCGAATCTGGCCAACCGCGTCACCACGCTGGCCTTCGAGAACGGCCTCATTATTGAAACCTCGGGTGGCAGCAATGAGTGCATTAAGCTGCTGACACCGCTGACCATTGAGCCAGAGAAGCTGTTGGCCGGCCTGGACATTTTGATGCAGGCTGTGGCCGATGCACTGAGTGACCAAAGTGCCAACAAAGCCGTAGAGCAAACCGAGGTAACAGCATGATTGTGCGTCGCCTGCAAGACATTCTCAACACCGAGCGCGACGTTAAGACTGACACCTGGGCCAGTCGCCGCCTGCTGTTGCGCAATGATCGTATGGGTTTTTCAATGCACGAGACCACCATCTTCGCCGGTACCCAAACGCATATCTGGTACAAAAATCACTTCGAGGCGGTGTACTGCGTTGAAGGCAGTGGCGAGGTTGAGTTGATTCCCTCGGGCAAGATTTTCCGCATTGAGCCCGGCACCATTTATGCGCTCGACCAGAATGATCGCCACTGGCTGCGCGCCGACGCCGGCGCCGACATGCGGCTGGTCTGCACCTTCAACCCGCCGCTGGTGGGCGATGAAGTGCACGACGCCGATGGCGTCTATGCCCTCACGCCAGACGCCACGACCAAGTGACAAGGACCCCTTATGCTTTCTCAAGACTATTATAAAAGCCGGGCGCAACTCGCGCCCGCGATTCTGGCCCGCAGTGAACCGGTCGTCTATGACGCCCTGACTGGGATGGACTCGCCCACGCTGGACGAGACCCAGCGCGACAATTACCGCGACAACGGGTTCTTACTGATGCCTGACCTGTTTTCATCGGATGAGGTGATCGGCCTGTTTGATGAAATGCAGACCTTGTGCAAAGACTACTCGGGACAGGGCCGCGCCGAAGTGATTGCCGAGCCCGGCAGTGGTGAGGTTCGTTCGGTCTTTGACATCCACCGCTCCAGCGACTTGTTCGCCCGACTGGTGCGCGACCCGCGGGTGCTCAACGTGGCACGTGAGATTCTCGGCAGCGAGGTCTACATTCACCAATCACGCATCAACTACAAGCCGGGCCTGAAAGGCAAAGAGTTTTACTGGCACTCCGACTTCGAGACCTGGCACACCGAAGACGGCATGCCAGCCATGCGTGCCCTGAGTTGCTCGATCCTGCTCACTGACAACGATGAATTCAACGGCCCGTTGATGCTGATTCCAGGCTCGCATCGCCACTTTATCTCCTGCGCGGGCGAAACGCCTGACGACAACTACAAAAAGTCGCTCAAAAAACAGGAGTACGGCGTACCCGATCCCCTGTTGCTGCGCTATTTGTCAGACATGGGCGGCATCACCTCGTGCAAGGGCCGCGCCGGATCAGTCGTATTCTTTGACTGCAACATGATGCATGGCTCTAACAGCAACATCACGCCCTACCCGCGCAGCAACGTGTTTTTTGTCTACAACAGCATGGACAACCAGTTGCAGGCACCCCAGGACGGACTTAAGCCCCGCCCCGAGTACGTGGCGGTGCGTGAGGACATCAGCGCCCTGGCAGCGGCGCCGCTGACGCCGTAAACTGGGGTCACAAATAGGGCGACAGTAGCCAGACCAGGCGGTCACGCAGCTTCGCCAACAGAGGCTGGCGTGCCAAGTCCTCTGGCATCAGTTGTTGCGCCCGGGCCATCCGGTCCTGCGCCAGGGTCTTGAGCTGCGCCACCAGTTGCGGGTCTTGGCACTCAAGGTTGTACTCAAAGTTAAGTCGCAAGCTACGAGCATCCCAGTTGGTGGAGCCAATGAGCGACCAGGCATCGTCTACCAAGAACAGCTTGGTGTGGTCAAATGTTGGGCCCGTCAGGTGGATGCGGCAGCCACTGCTGACTAGACGCGCAAACTGGGGTCGCATCGCCCAGTCCAACAGCGGCAGATTGCTACGGGCTGGCAGCACAATATCCACCACCACACCGCGCAAGGCGGTTACCTGCAAAGTGGTCAATAGCACGTCATCAGGTAAAAAATACGGCGTCATGATGCAGACCCGGTGCCGCGCAATAGCCAAAGCGCCCAAAATCACTTGGCGCATATGATCGATGTCGCCATCCGGACCGTCCGAAACACCGCGCGCCAGCACCAGGCCGCAGGCGGCACTGGGGGCAAACCAAGTGGCGCCGTGCAGGGCCTCACGAGTTGTAAAAGCCCAGTCGATGGCAAAGGTGCGCTGGAGATCGGCCACTACCGGGCCGCGCACCGAAAAATGCAGACACTGAATCGGAAAGACCGGCTGGGTCGAAAGCCAATGTCCAGCACTGATATTCATGCCACCGGTAAACCCGAGCTCGCCATCCACCACCATGATTTTTCGGTGGTTGCGCAGATTCGCATGGGCCAGCAACCCGGTCAACCGCGGCGGCAGGAATACGGCCACCGGCACACGGTGGCGGCGCAGATGCTTGAGCATGCTGGCCGGGCTGTAGCGAGCACCGACCGCATCAATCAATACCCGTACCTGAACGCCACGCTGCTGGGCACCGGCTAGCGCCAGGGCAAAAGCACGACCCGCAACGTCATCATTAAAAATATAAGTCGAGAGCGTGACCGAACGCTGGGCGCCGTCAATTGCCGCCAGCATAGCCGGGTAAGCCTCGTCGCCGTTGATAAGAGGCACCAGTTGGTTGCCGGCCAACAAAGCGTTGCCGGTGATTTGCCGGGTCAGTCGATTGATACCGGCGAGGTCGGGCAGGCAGGACGCGTCGGGCTCGACCGAGGCGTCTGCACTGTCGCGCTCGCTGCGCCAGGCCGCCTTCAGGCCCAGTGCCACACCGGCACGCCGGATACGGTTCACACCCAGCATCAGGTACAACAGGGCGCCGGCGACCGGTGCCAGCCAGGCCAGAGCAATCCAGCCAACCGCCCGATGGACATCGCGTTTTTTGAGCAAGGCGTGGACCGTAACGCTGCTGGCAAAGCCGACGTGCAGCAAGGAAATCAGCCACGGGGCAAGATCGTGCAGCAGCGTTACCGCCGGCGCTAGCCAGGGCGGGATCATGCAGCGAGCCTGCGGTTAACCACGCCGGCTAGACCAGCAATGCGACTAGGGCCGCCAGTGCGGCCGTTTCTGCGCGCAAAACGCGGGGGCCCAGGGTGACAGGTGCAAAGCCTTGAGCCAGCGCCGCGTCTTCTTCGGCAGTGCTCAAACCGCCCTCAGGGCCAGACAAAAAGGTGATGACCTCAGAACCGGCAGGGACGGCGTCACGCAAGCCCTGGCTGCCAGGTCGCAGCGACAGCAGCAGGGCCTGTCCGGCAGGGCCACCGATGCTGCCCGGCTGCGCCTTGAGCCAGGCCGACAAAGTCAGCACGCCATGCACCAACGGCACCCGGTTGCCGCCACATTGCTCACAGGCCGCAACCGCCACACTTTGCCAGTGAGCTACTTTTTTCTCGGCACGCTCACCACTGAGTCGCAGCACGCTGCGCTCGGTCATCAAGGGCTGAAGGCTGGCTACGCCCAACTCGGTAGCTTTTTCCACCAGCCAATCCATGCGGTCGTTGGCTGGCATGCCCACCAGCAGATGCACCAAGCGCCGGGCCTCGCGTTCAACGACCAAGTGCGGGCCGACCTGCACCTGCACATCACTTCGGCCCATGCGGGTTACTGTGGCCTCAAACTCACCGCCGCTCCTGCCGATGCCGGGGCCTCCATTGAACAGCGTGAGGGGGTCGCCGGGTTGCAAGCGCAGCACCTGCACATGACGGGCTACGCCCGCGGGCAGGTCCAACAACTCACCAGAAGTCAGGGGCGTGGGGCAATAAAAGCGGGGCATGGTGACTTTCCCTCTGACTTAAACACGACCAAAGGCATAGCCCTCGGCCTGCTCGATGCCCTCAACACGCTCAATCAAACGCAATAACGGCTTGAGTTCTCGGTAGCGCCCGCAGGTGGCGCGGATATATTGGATAAAGCGCGGCGTATCCGCCAGGTAGCGAGGTTTACCGTCACGCAAGGTGAGGCGGGCAAAAATACCGGCAATTTTTAGGTGACGCTGCAGGCCCATCCACTCCACGCCTTTGTAGAACTCGCCAAAGTCCTCACCTACCGGCAGGCCGGCCTTGCGGGCTTTGTCCCAGTAACGAATGGTGATATCAAGGCAAAAATCTTCATCCCAGCTCAAAAATGCATCGCGCATCAAGCTGGCAATGTCATAAGTGATGGGGCCATAGACCGCGTCCTGAAAGTCCAGCACACCCAGCGGGCTGACCGGCGCCACCGCCCCTTTGTCAGGCTGTGTAACGGCCTGCGTGGGGGCCATCAAATTACGCGGCATGAAGTCGCGGTGCACGTAGACGCTCGGCGCATTCAGGTTATGCGCAATGATCTGGGCAAAGGCCTCATCCAATATGCGGCGCATGTCGGCATCCAGCACCACGCCCCGGTGTTGCACCAGGTACCAGTCAGGAAATAGTTCGAGTTCGCGCCGCAACAAGGAAGCATCGTAGCGTGGCAGCGTGTCCGGGGTGGAGGCGAGTTGCCAGGCAATCAACGCATCCACCGCCTGCAGGTAAAGGCCCTGATTGGCATAGGCATCGTCCGGCTTGATGACCTGCATCAGGGTTTGCGTCCCCAGGTCGCTCAACAACATAAAACCGTGCTTCTGGTCCCACGCCAGAACCTCGGGCACCTGCAAATGAGCCGCCTGCATCAGCTGGGCTACTTTGACAAAGGGGCGGCAATCCTCTTGATCCGGAGGCGCATCCATAATAATGCGGCTGCCTTGGGGCGAGTCGATTCGAAAATAGCGTCTAAAACTGGCGTCAACCGAGGCAGTGCGCAGCGTCTGCGCCTGCAACCCATGGTCGGGCGCCAGGCGCGTCAACCAGGCCTTAAAGTAGGCCTCGCGTTGCACGTCAGACCAGACAGGGGCCGTAAAGGAAGAGAATTCGGGGATGTGGGCTTGGCTCATGGATAATCCATTCTACAAACCCAAACGCCATGCCCTCCGTTTTCAACTCGCTTACTGCCTGATGCCCCCTGTCTCTTCCCGACTTCTTCCCGGCCCGGCTGCCTTGGTGGCCTGGGCCCTGCTGCAGGGCACCTCGCCCAATGCGCAAGAACTGCAGGCTGCTCCGCTGGTGCTTCAAGAGGTGGCGCCGGCGCAGCTCAAGAGCAGCCCGATGCTCGATGAGAGCATCCCCGGTGCGGTGCGCAACAGCTTGCCGACCTTTGTCTATGGCCAGCGCCTGTTTGGCAGGACCAACCAGGAAACCGTGATTGAAGGCGATGCCATGCTGCGCCGCGGCGACATGGTGATTCAGGCTGACCGCCTGGAATACGACCAATCCACCGACCTGGCCCAAGCCACTGGCTCGGTGCGTATCAACCGCGCCGGCAATGTGTATGAAGGCCCGCTGCTGGAACTCAAACTCAACACCTACGAGGGTTTTTTCAACCAGCCGCGCTATTACTTTCTCAAAAATGACTCACAGGGCGAAGCTGACCGGGTCGACTTCATTGATGCACAAAGGACGGTGATTTACAACGCCACGCTGACGACCTGCCGTCGCCAATCCGGCCCCGACTGGATGCCCGACTGGATTTTGCGCGCCAACACCATCAGCCTCGACAACGAGGCGGACGTCGGCACGGCCACCGGCGCAGTGCTGACCTTCAAAGGGGTACCGGTGCTGCCCGTACCCTACCTCAGCTTTCCGCTGAGTGACCGGCGCAAGTCGGGCTTCCTGCCGCCAACGATCGGGCTGAACAGTGTCAACGGGGCCGAACTGAGTGTTCCCTACTATTGGAATATCGCGCCCAACCTGGACGCCACTCTGACCCCCACCGTCATGACCAAACGGGGCGTCAGTCTGGGCACTGAGTTGCGTTATTTGGAGCCGGACTATGCCGGCCAACTGCGGCTCGACCTGATGCCCGGGGACCAGTTGCGCAACAGCGACCGCTGGGGCCTGTCGCTGGCGCACCAGCAACGCGTTGACAACAACCTGACCCGCAGCCTGACCGACAACGGCGTGGGCCTGAACCTCAACCTGAACCGGGTCAGCGACGACGACTACTGGCGTGACTTCAGCAGCAGCGCCACCTCAATGACGCAGCGCCTGCTGATTAATGATGCCTCACTGGCATGGAACAACGGCTATTTTTCAAGCACGGTGCGGGCCCTCAAATGGCAAACGCTGCAAGACGTCACGGCGCCTATCATCCCGCCTTATGACCGTCTGCCGCAGCTGGCAACGCGCTACGCCCGTATCGACGTGAGTGGGTTTGATTACACAATTGATGCGGATTACACCCAGTTTCAGGGCGACAGCCTGCGCACTCGACAACCCAACGCGCAGCGGGCTTTCACTCAAATGCAAGTCAGCCAGCCCTGGATTTCACCGCAAGGCTTCATCACCCCCAAGCTGCAGGTGCACGCCAGCAGCTACACCTTTGATGGACTGCTGGCCGACGGAAGCCCGTCTGCCAGCGTCGTGGTGCCCACCTTTAGCCTGGACAGCGGCATGGTGTTTGAACGCGAGGCCAGTTATTTTGGCCATAGTTTTCGCCAGACACTGGAGCCCCGGGCTTTTTACGTCAACACCCCGTACCGGGACCAGAATTTTCTGCCCAACTACGACACAGGTGCGAGCGACTTTAATTTTGCAACGGTGTACACCGAGAATGCCTTTGTCGGGCATGACCGTATTTCCGACAGCAACCTGTTGACGCTCGGCGTCACCACCCGTCTGCTGGACCCCGACACCGGAGCCGAAGCGGCGCGTTTTGGGGTGGCGCAACGCCTGCGCTTCAAGGACCAAAAGGTGGTTTTGCCGGGTGGCCTGCCGATGGACGACCGCATTAGCGACCTGCTGCTGGGCGCCTCAGTCAACTGGGACAAAAGCTGGGCGTTTGACTCCACCGTGCAGTTCAACCCCTCCACCAATGAGTCAGAGCGATCGACTATCGGGGCCCACTACCGGGCCGGCGACTACCGGGTCGTTTCGGCTGCTTATCGCTACCAACGCAGCCTCAGCGAACAAGTCGACGTGGGCTGGCAGTGGCCGATCAACGACTTGTGGGGCGACAAAGGTCAGGACCTAGGCCCAGGACGGGGTCAGGGCGGCGGCCGCTGGTATAGCGTAGGCCGCCTCAACTACAGCCTCAACGAAGGCAAGCTGGTGGATTCCATCATCGGCTTTGAATACGATGCCTGTTGCTGGCTCGGTCGGATCGTGCTGGAGCGACTGCAAACCAGCAGCTCAACCGCCAGTCAACGCATCATGTTCCAGCTTGAATTTGTCGGGTTTGCCCGCTTGGGCGTGAACCCTTTACAGACCCTGAAAAACAATATTACCAATTATCAACAACTGCGTGAGCGAACCAGCTCACTCAGCCGTTTCAGCAATTACGATTAATCCATCATGACCCATCGCCTTTTGGCCCAGACTGTAGCCAGCCTTACCCTTCTTGTGACCTTGAGCACTCAGGCTCAGGGTCTGCGCTCGTCCGAGCGGGTCGGCGCCAATGCGCCCGCCGCATTGAGTACCGCGACACCGGGCAACGCCACGCGCTCTGCGGACTTCATTGTGGCGGTGGTCAACTCCGAGCCCATCACCAACAACGAGGTACGCCGGGAAATTCAGCGCGCTTTACAGCAACTAACGCAGCAGAGTCGCCCCCAGACGGACAACCCGGCCTTGGCGCGCCAGGTGCTGGAGCGCCTCATTAACGATAAAGTGCAACTGCAAATGGCGCGTGAAACCGGTATTCGCGTGGACGAACCCGCCGTCGATCAGGCCGAACAAAACATTGCGCGTCAAAACCAACTGGACGTGCCTGAACTGCAGCGCCGTCTGAGCGCAGACGGCGTGACGCCAAGCCAGTTCCGCGAACAGTTGCGTAACCAACTCATGCTGACACGCCTGCGCGAACGCGATCTGGAACCACGGGTGAAAATTACCGATCTGGAGGTGGACCAGTACCAGAACGAGCAGAAAAATATCAATCCAGCCGATCTGCAAGTCAACCTGGCACAGATCCTGATCGCGATACCTGAGAGCGCCACCGCCTCGCAAATTGCGACCTTACGGGCCAAGGCGCAACAGGCCTTAGCACAGGCCCAGGCGGGGAAAGACTTTGTCGCGTTGGAGCGTGAATTCTCAGAGGCCTCTGACAGTGTCAGCCTCGCCAATGGCGGTCAACTGGGCTTGCGCACGGCTGACCGCTACCCGCCCCTGTTCATGAACGCCACACAAAACCTGGCGACTGGCGGCATCTCTGCCTTGGTGCGCTCGGATGCCGGCTTTCACATTCTTAAGGTAATTGAAAGAAGCAGTACGGCCATGCCGGCCATGACCGTAACCCAAAATCGGGCGCGCCACATTTTGCTGCGCCCCAGTCCACAACTCAGTGAGGCGGCTGCGCGCGCCCGACTGGCCGAATTCAAAACCCGTCTGCTGGCCGGTCAGGCCGACTTTGCGGCCTTGGCGCGTGAATACTCGCAAGATGGTAGCGCGACCCAAGGCGGCGATTTGGGCTGGGCCAACCCGGGCATGTTTGTGCCCGAGTTTGAGGAGGTCATGGCGCAACTGGCGCCCGGCCAGATCAGCGACCCGCTGGTCTCACGCTTTGGCGTCCATTTAATTCAGTTAACTGAGCGCCGCAACATTGCTCTTGGCCCGCGTGAACAACGCGAGGCCGTACGAGCCATGTTGAGGGAGAAGAAACTCGACGAAACCTACGCTAGCTGGATGCAAGACCTGCGCGGGCGGGCCTATGTCGACCTGCGAGAGCCACCCCAATAATGTCCCACCCTGTCAAACACGGCAAACACGTTGCCCGTAAACGCTTTGGCCAGCACTTTTTAGCTGACCGCCTCATCATCGAAGCCATTGTGGACGCGATTGCACCCCAGCCCGGCCAAGCCATGGTGGAAATCGGGCCCGGCTTGGCGGCACTGACGCAACCCCTGGTCGAACGTCTGGGCCAGCTCACCGTGATTGAGCTGGACCGCGACCTCGCCGTGCGCCTGCGTGAGCATCCAAAACTCTCGGTGATTGAGTCTGATGTGCTAAAAGTCGACTTCAACCAACTAGCGCAGACAGGGGCTACACCCAAATTGCGCGTGGTGGGGAATCTGCCCTACAACATCTCCACCCCCATCCTGTTTCACTTGCTGGGCTATGTGAACGTCATCGAAGACCAGCACTTCATGCTGCAAAAAGAAGTCATCGACCGCATGGTGGCGCGTCCTTGCACCTCCGATTACGGTCGTTTGAGCGTTATGCTGCAGTGGCGATATGCCATGGAAAGTGTATTGTTTGTACCGCCCAGCAGTTTTGTGCCGCCGCCCCGGGTGGACAGCGCCGTGGTGCGCATGGTGCCACACGCGCAGCCGGCAACAGTCAACGTCAAACTGCTCAGTGAACTGGTGCAAGTGGCCTTCAGCCAGCGCCGAAAACTGATGCGCCACACGCTTGGAAAATGGCTTCAGGAAAAAGCCTTTACCGGAGAATTTGACGTCCAGCGCCGGGCCGAAGAGGTCCCGGTTACTGAATACCTGTCCCTGGCCGAACAACTCAACAGCGAAGTCCCGCCGGCCTGAACTCAACGGCCTGAACTCAAACCGGACAACAAAAAAGCCACCTCAACATTGATGTGGCTTTTTAAATGATACGGAGGACAATCAGGCGCTCAAGCCGCCGTCAACCAATACCCGGCATTGAAAGGGCTACTCATACGCAGCGCCAAGGGTGAAATATCCAATAATTTGTCGGTTGGCATCTTCTCACCCGATTCGGTGGCAAGATCAATACCAGACACAGTTTGGCTTACCGCCTCGCCGCTTTTTGCCTCGTTCGCCCGTTCTGCTTGGCTGGTGTGCGCAGAACGGGCTACAGAAAAGAATAGAAGCATCGAAACGGAATCTTCCGGTCGGCCCAGTAATCGGAGGCATCACGGAAGATGTCCAACAATTGCTCGCGCGCCTCTTTGTCGAACTTGGTATTAGCCGGGATATGCTCCAGCACGGCAATAAAACCAGGCTGCGGTCCTGATTTGTGCAACGGGTCGGTCATGCTGTCGTAGAGGGCATCAAAGTTCTTGCCAACATGCGTTGACAGTTTGAACTGTTGACCTACTAGGTCCAGCACATCCTGTTTGGTCTGAGCGTTCGCCAGATTCGCATACAAAAAATGCTGGCCCAGCGTCTGTGCGGCCTCTTGCAACTCCGGCACCCGAAAAGCCCGGATGGACTGGACGATATTGGGCCGGATACCACGCAGTGGCAGGTCCGTAGTGGCACGCTGAGGTGCGGGTGTTTCGTGACTAAGTGACATATTTATTCCTGCTTCACTTTCCTAAATAACAAACCAAAATTACGGCACGATCTTGCGGAAGCTCGCATAGTGATCGGCGGTGTAATAGCAAGTGTCCGGTGTTCTGGGCAACCCTCCGCACACGATTCTCCGTGCGCCACGGTGACGCAGGCCGGGTGTTGCAACGGTGTATTCGCGGTAATAACCGCGTTTCTGGATGGGGAGCAAACGCTCGCGGTTACCAAATACAACCCCATCTTTTTCATGCTCAAATGGGCCACCCTGACGGATCAGCCCATAAATTTTCGCGCCTTGGCGGGGCATCTCTGCCACCATCATGGTGGCCTGACTGTCCCCCTCAACCAAGCTCTTGGCCTGCACCAAGCCAACCAGCGAACTACCCGCACAAGCCAGACCGGCCAGCAGCAGTTTCAGACTTGTCCAACGCGACATGAAAAAAATACGCTTCACAACACTCCGGGTTTACCCGGAAATTTCAAGGTTCGTAGTGTCGCGTATTTAAGGGAAATATGCAAGTGACTGCCCAACAAACAGGCAAAGTACCTGCCTATTGGCGATGCATCAACTAACGGGAAGCGTTAGCGTCCGCAACCGTCAGGGCCGTCATATTGACAATCCGGCGCACCGTGGTGCTGGCGGTCAGAATATGTACGGGCTGGGCCGCCCCCAAGAGGACTGGGCCGACCGCAATATTGCCACCTGCCGCTGTTTTCAGCAGGTTATAGGCAATGTTGGCAGCATCGATATTGGGCAACACCAGCAGGTTGGCGTCACCCGTCAGGGCGCTGCCAGGCATCAGGACGGCACGGGCATGGCCATCAAGCGCCACATCGCCATGCATCTCACCATCGACTTCCAGCCAGGGTGCCTGTACCTGCAACATGGCCAGGGTTTCGCGCATCTTGAGGGCGCTGGGGTAGTTGCTGCTGCCAAAGTTGGAGTGGGACAGCAAGGCCGCTTTGGGCTTGATACCAAAACGCATCATTTCTTCGGCCGCCAGAATGGTGATCTCGGTCAACTGCTCAGCCGTAGGGTCGTAGTTGACGTGCGTGTCCACCAAAAACAGCTGGCGTCCTGGCAACATCAGGGCATTCATGCAGGCATAGGTATTGACACCGGCACGCTTGCCAATCACCTGGTCCAGGTAATGCAGGTGCATCGCCGTGGTGCCCCAGGTGCCACAAATTAGTCCGTCGACATCCCCGTTGTGCAGCAACATGGCCGCAATCAGGGTGAGGCGCCGACGCATTTCAATTTTGGCGACCTGGGCGGTAACACCCTTGCGTTCGGTCAATCGGTGGTAGGTCTGCCAGAACTCACGGTAGCGGTGGTCCTGCTCGACATTGACCACCTGGTAGTCTTGGCCTTCGCGCAAGCGCAGGCCAAACTTTTTAATGCGCTCGGCAATCAGCAGCGGACGCCCGATCAGGGTCGGCACCGCCAAGCCCTCGTCCACAACGATCTGGGCGGCCCGCAAGACCCGCTCCTCTTCACCCTCAGCGTAGGCGACCCGATTTTTTGTCGCTTTTTTGGCGGCTGTAAAAATCGGTTTCATGACGGTGCCGGAGGCGTAGACGAAGCTTTGCAGCTTCTCGCGGTAAGCATCCATGTCTGTGATCGGGCGCAGTGCTACACCGCTATCAAAGGCGGCCTGGGCTACGGCAGGCGCAATCATGATCATCAGACGCGGATCAAACGGCTTGGGAATCAGGTATTCCGGGCCAAACGCGAGGGGCTCACCGGCGTAAACGGCCGCCACCACCTCGCTTTGCTCGGCTTGCGCCAGTTCGGCAATGGCGTGCACGGCTGCAATTTCCATCTCGATGGTGATCGTGGAAGCGCCGGCATCGAGCGTCCCGCGAAAGATGTAGGGGAAGCACAAGACATTGTTGACCTGATTCGGATAATCCGAACGGCCAGTGGCAATGATAGCGTCGCTGCGCACCGCCTTCACCTCTTCCGGCATGATTTCAGGCGTCGGATTGGCGAGCGCAAAAATGATCGGACGAGCCGCCATTTTTTTTACCATCTCAGGCTTTAGCACGCCACCCGCGGAAAGTCCCAGAAAAATATCAGCGCCGTCGATGATCTCGCCCAAAGTCCGGGCATCGGTCTTTTGGGAAAAAACGATTTTGTCCTCATCCATCAGCTCGATGCGGCCTTCATAGACGACGCCGGCCAGGTCAGTGACAAAAATGTTTTCACGTGGAATGCCGAGCTTGACCAACAGGCCCAGACAGGCCAAGGCCGCAGCGCCCGCGCCAGAGGTCACCAGCTTGATTTTTTTTGGGTCTTTACCGGCCACCTTCAGCGCATTGAGAATGGCGGCACCCACAGTAATCGCGGTGCCGTGCTGGTCGTCGTGAAAAACCGGAATATTCATGCGCTCACGCAATTTTCGCTCGACATAAAAGCAGTCCGGCGCCTTGATATCTTCCAGATTGATGCCGCCAAAGGTCGGCTCCAGGGAGGCAATGATGTCGACCAGTTTGTCGAGATCGTTCTTTTCGTTGATTTCGATGTCGAACACATCGATGCCGGCAAACTTCTTGAACAGAACCGCTTTGCCCTCCATCACCGGCTTGGCCGCCAGCGGGCCGATATCGCCCAGGCCGAGCACCGCCGTGCCGTTGGTTATGACGGCGACAAGATTACCCCGACTCGTGTATTTAAAGACGTTATTCGGGTCTTTGACGATTTCTTCGCAGGGAGCTGCGACGCCGGGCGAATAGGCCAGCGCGAGATCATGCTGGTTGGTCAGCTGCTTGGTCGCGGCAATGCTGATTTTTCCAGGGGTGGGGAACTCGTGGTAATCGAGCGCGGCGCGGCGCAGTT